>JANOHQ010000467.1:0-4739 GCA_031406595.1 Chitinophagaceae bacterium | reverse complement strand
GTACTGAATTTTATCGAGTACGCACAATTGACAAAGGACCTGTATACGGCTTCTGACCAGCTAGCCAACTTGCCACAGCAATACAAGGACCCATCTTCGTTGGGAGAAGGTACGAACTGGCAACGTTCTATGTTCAAAGCCTCGTTGATGGATAAGCACCAGGTAAGTGTATCAGGAGGATTTAAAAATACCAACTATTATCTCTCTGGCGAATATTTTAAGCAAGATGGCGTGGCAATAGGCTCCAGTTTTGAAAGGATGTCCTCCCGGTTGAATATCGATCAGCAGATCTTAAAAAATATAAAGGCCGGTTTCTCTGCCAGTATAGCTTCTACCAAAGAAGAATTAACATCCACCAGTGAGGATGTGATCAGAACAGCCATCAATACCTACCCGGGTTTGCTGGTGAAAAATGCAGATGGAAGTTGGGGAGGAGTGTCCACAGGAGACGGCTTTGGCGGTAATATCCAGTACGTGCCGAATAACCCCATCGCCATGGCTTCTTTTATTAAAAATAAGCAACGCAACCTGTCATTGATGGGCGATGTGTATGTGGAAGCAAAGATACTGCCAGGTCTTACCTTCAGGATTTCTGCCAACGGTAATAAAAGCAAACCCGAAGCAGGAAAGCTGACACCGATACATAACCTGTCACCCAGCGGGAACCTGGAAGAAAGAATTGACAGCACTTACACCGAGAACTCCTATTGGAATTTCGGCCAGTTATTACAATACAATAAAACGTTTAAAAAACATAATGTTGGTGTTACAATGGGTCACGAAGCACAGGCCTGGTCCTGGGAATCTCATACAGACAATATTAATGTGACCGTACCTTCCAAAACCAACCGGGGATTAACGTCAAAGGCGGAAGGTGCCCTGGAATCTTATTTCTCCAGGATCAACTATACGTTTAATAATAAATATATCCTTCAAATGGCTGGCCGGTATGATGGAGGCTCTGCCTTTGGCGAGAATAACAGGCGGGCTTTTTTCCCGTCTATGTCTGCTGCCTGGAGAATAACCGAAGAAGGGTTCTTTAAAAAACTACCCTTGTCCAAATTATTTACCGACTTGAAACTCCGGGTTGAATATGGTTCTACGGGTAGTATGGGTTCTGATGGCTATGCACAATACACTATTTATAAGCAACAGATCGGCAGCCTGGGCGATACGATCTATGTACCTGAAAAAGTAGGTAACCCCGATATCCAATGGGAAAAAACAGTGACCAAGAATATCGGTCTGACCCTGGGAATGTTGAATAACCGGATACAGGTGGATGTTGATTTCTTTATTAAAGAAACCAACGGGTTGATCATGACATTGCCCGTGGATGTTTCCCTGACCGGAACCGGTGCTCCCGGTGCCTTAACAGCCCCTACGGTGAACGTGGGTTCCTTACGCAACAAAGGATTTAATTTTTCTATCAATTCAATAAATGTTCATAACACAAAGACAAGCTTTAAGTGGACCTCAAACTTTAATATCTCCACTTTCAATACAAAGATCCAGGAGCTGTCCTATAAGCCGTTCCTGGAATCAGGAATATGGTGGTTAAATAACTTTAAATCCCGGTCAACGGTAGGTGGCGCACCGTGGATGTTCTATGGGTATGTCGCCGAGAAATTGTTCACTTCGGTGGAAGAAATTAACAATAGCCCACGCCCGGATATTACCACACCGGCCAGTGTAAATGGAACCTGGGTAGGAGATGTCAAGTATAAAGATCTGAATGGTGATGGGGTGATCGATGGGAATGACCAGACGCAAATTGGTAATCCCTGGCCGAAATTCACTTTTGGGTTGACCAACACCTTTAGCTATAAAGATTTTGATCTGAGCATTCTGGTCATTGGTTCGCAGGGCAATGAGATTTATAACTACATGCGTTATCTCAATGCCAATGCCAGTGCTGTACGGCTTGGACGTAATGTGTACAAGGAAGCATTGGACTATGCGGTACCGGTCAATAAAGTGGGTACCAGCGAATATTACTTGCAAAACCCCAACACCCGGGTTTCAAGGCTGACCATCGGCGATCCGAATGGTAACTACAACCGGTTTACCCAATGGTATGTGGAAGATGGGTCTTTTATAAAGATCAAGAACCTTACGCTGGGTTACTCCGTGCCGGGTAAGATCATTAAAAAAATAAAAGTGATCAAGGGTGGAAGAATATCATTGGGTATTCAGAACCTGGCCACTTTTACGAAATATTCCGGGTATGATCCTGAGATCGGTCAGTATGTGGGTAAAGAAGTAGCGGGTGACAGAACTTACCAGGGATTGGATGCCGGCCGGTACCCGCTTACCAGGGTGTACACCTTAAACTTCGCTATCGATTTTTAACTCTATAATAGCAGCATATGAAAAATAATATTTCAAAACAACTGAGCATTTTTAGCCTGGTCATCCTGTTAAGCGTAGCTTCAGGATGTAAAAAAAGCTTCCTGGATAAAAAGCCGGAAGGATCCATTGCCGCACAGCAATACTTCAAAACAGATGCACAGGTTATCGGAACGACCGACTTCCTCTATAACAAAGTATGGTTCGACTATATTCAGAAAGCCTACTTTAATGTAGTGGAAGGCATGGCAGGAAATTTACTGGCACCCTCCTGGGATGCAGAGTTTCTTCCTTTTGCTTCAAATGACGCATCGCCACGGGTACTGGAAGTATGGCGGTCTTTATATGCAGTGGTGGCGCAGAGCAACCAGATCAAAGGCGATATAGAAAAATATGCTTCCGAGGCGGTTACGCCAACCATAAAAAACAGTGCTATCGGGGAGTGTATTTTTATGCGGGGGATGGCCTATTATCATCTTGTACAATTGTTTGGCAATGTACCCCTGTATGATAAAGACCTCGTAAGTATCACTGCCCCTAAATTGCATAATATTAAAAGTGCCTGGAAATTTATCATCAGGGATTTTAAAGGGGCCATTGATCTATTGCCTGCTGCTTCCGTTCTTCCGGGACGGGTCAATAAATGGGCGGCTAAAGCGATGCTGGCAAAAGCCTACCTGGCTTTTGCAGGCTTTAATTCAGCTACACCCGGCACCAGGGACCAACTTTATCTCGACAGCGCCGCCATGTATTCTAAAGAGGTAATATTAAGTAATGCCTATAGCCTGATGCCGGCCTACAAAAGTTTATTTCTCACCCAGAATAATATCAATACTGAGTCGATTGTCGGTCTTCAATTCCGTTTCAACGGAGAATATGGAATGAAAAATGTGCTCCAGGCATTCTTAGCATTTACTTCACCGGAGATCACCGGGACCTGGGATGGCTGGGGTGGTGACATTGGTGGCACTTACGAATTAATATCCAGGTATGATGCGGCTGATAACCGGAGGAAATATACCTTCTTCTACCCCGGGCAGCATTATTCAGATTTCAGATGGAACCCACTGAAAGACGGAACAACGATCGTAGATATGCAGGTACCGGTCAATACCACCAATAATATGGCAACCGGGGAGCAGAATATCAGAGCTAACCGCAGGGCTTGGGTAAAAAAATATGTGTATGGCGGCCCCTGGGATAATGGGGGTAAAATAGATGCCATGAATACGGGCGGAGCTGTTTACCTTTTACGACTACCCGACGTCTACTTTACATATGCAGATGCGATGCTGGGCAATAATGCCTCAACTTCTGATGGGATCGCCTTAAACGGTGTCAATAGTGTAAGACAAAGGGCCGGGCTCTCCAACCTTGTGTCCATTACAGAAGATATTTTATTAAATGAAAGAAGGTTAGAATTCCCGGTAGAAGCACAATACTGGTACGACCTGATGCGCCTGTACTATTATAAACCCGGTAAGGTTACCCATATGCTCAATCAGCAACTGCATGGACAGGACCAATATTACCTCAAGCCCAATGCACAAACCTTTGCAACCACCTGGAGCCTGGTGTACGACCCGTCAACTGTTGGGGGTATACCAACAATGAATATTACACGATTCAATGAAGACAATAACCGGGATAACGATCCCAAAATATACCTGCCGATTCCGGCAGCAGAAAAGGCGTCAGCGCCTTTCTTAAATCAACCACCTGTTGATTTTATATTTTGATAAAACTGTAAAAAATAATTATGAAACAGAAAAAATTGCTTCCTGGTTTTACTGCAATCATACAAGGGATCTGCATGATGCTGGTTCTGGCTATTGTTATCACGGCTTGTGTAAAGGAGAAAGACTTTGTATTGGATGCTAAATCGGCCCCCGTTATTACTGCGGTTACTTCCAGTCAGCCTCCCGATTCTCTATTAACAGCTATTTATCCGGGCCAGGCCATTGTACTCAAGGGTGCTGGATTTATGGGTACGCAACAGCTTACATTTGACAATCATGCCGCCAATTTTAACGGAGCTTTTTTCTCCGATACTACGGCGTATGTAGTAGTGCCTACAAATATCCCATTTGGTACATTAACTCCTGATGATTTTGATAAGATCACTATTACCAATGCCAAAGGAAGTTTTACGTTTATTTTTTCCATCCGGCCTTCCGCACCCCTTATTGAGGGCATCGATAATGAGTTTGCATTGGTGGGTGACACCATGTATATCACGGGAAAATATTTATACCTCCTGGACAGTATTGTTTTTCCAAGTGGTGCCAAAGCAGCTTTTATACAAGGATCCGGTGATGGAACATGGGCCAAAGCCAAAGTTCCAACCGGCGGAAATACGACTGCAGGCTACCTGAAGATCTATGGAAAAG
>JANOHQ010000464.1:0-5365 GCA_031406595.1 Chitinophagaceae bacterium | reverse complement strand
CTCCTGGTCTTTGCAATCGACAAACATAGAGATCGCTTCCGTGAATTTGAATCCCGGGCCCGCATCAAAAGCATGAAACCGTTGCCCGTCGATCTCGAAGGTGGCCGTCATCACCTGGTCTTTAGGAAAAGGACTGCCTTCTGCCCAATAAGAGATACTGATGATCTTCGAATTTTTGAAAACAGAAGTATACAATTTAATAGCTTCCTCTGTTTTACCATCGAACCATAAGAAGGGAGTGATCTTTGACATGTTTATTTTTTTAGAAGGTTAAAGTTATCGGTTTACAAGATCCGGCAAGACAAACATAACAAGTTCCTTTTCATTTCCCACGGTATGAATGCGACAGTCTGAGTGGTTTTTTGCGACAAAATAATGGCGCCGCTGCAATGAAGTGACTTTTTTTATTTTACCGCCACACCCAGGTGAGGCATGGATGCAACAAAGAAGGAATTGTTTTCCACGAAATCGATGAAAGATTTTCATACCATTAAAAAATAAATTGTAGCAGCAACCTTCCTGCTTTTACAAGCGATTGAAATTTTACCATCCGTTCTCTTTTCGGGGAATAAAACTTTCTGTAGCCATTCATTCTTTCACCGGGAATATTTTTTCATTTTTAAAAAAACTGGATTTATGAAAATGCTTAAGCGTGTTCAGGTAAAATTGCTGTGCTGTCTTTTCCTCCTCGCCGGGGTATTGACCGGCTGCGATAAAGATGACGATGATACGGTAACAAGATTGGATCTTGAACTGGTTGCGGGCGGATTTGTTTCGCCGATTGGCGCTTTGTCCGCCCCGGATAATACGGGCAGGCTCTTTGTGATCGACCAGGCAGGAAAGATCTGGATCATCGACTCAACCGGCAGCACCATGCCCACCCCTTTTATTGATGTCACCTCTATGATGGTTACCCTCAACCCCAATTATGATGAAAGAGGATTGCTGGGCCTCGCCTTTCACCCGCAATTTGCCAGCAACCGGAAATTCTATATTTATTACCAGCGGCCACCCAGGCCCGGAGGCCCCACTCCTGCTACCAGCTGGAATAACCTGAGCCGGGTATCCGAGTTCCAGGCTTCGGTAGCCAATAATAATACCACGGACATGGGTACCGAAAGGATCATTCTCGAAGTGGATGACCCACAAAGCAATCACAATGGCGGAACCATTGCATTTGGACCCGATGGATATTTATATATCGCTATCGGTGACGGAGGTTCTGCCAATGATGTAGCTCCCGGCCATGTGACCGACTGGTACCTGGCCAATGCAGGTGGTAATGGTCAGGATGTGGATTCTAATTTATTTGGTGATATCCTTCGGATTGATATCAATTCCGGAATACCGTATGGAATTCCTCCCGATAATCCTTTTGTAGGACTGTCCGGTAAGGATGAGACCTATGCTTACGGGTTTCGTAATCCTTTCCGTATGTCATTTGACATGGGTGGTAACCACGCTTTGTATTCCGGTGACGCCGGGCAGGTATTATATGAAGAGATCAACCTGGTAACAAAAGGAAATAACTATGGATGGAATGTGCGGGAAGGAAGAATATGTTTCCAGGCCGCGAACAATGATACGGCATTCACGACCTGTCCTGCAACGGATAATTTGGGCAAAGCTCTGATCGATCCCGTTATCGTGGTCAATAATACAGCGAATCCCCAGGGAGGGCGTGCATTAACTATCATCGGTGGGAATGTGTACCGTGGTAGTGCAATTCCTGCGCTCCAGGGAAAATATATTTTCGGAACCTATGCTCAAACCGCGGGTACACCTAATGGTGAGTTGTTCATCAGCAACCCGGCCGGGCAAACTGCCTGGGTCTTTGATGAGCTCAGCCTTGTTTCTTATCCAACGGACCTGGGCCATTACCTCAAAGGCTTTGGCCAGGATAGCGATGGAGAGATCTACCTGACTATGGGTTCCAATGCGGGACCTTCGGGTGCAGCAGGTAAGGTCTTTAAGATTGTAAAAGTGCTGTGATCATTTTCTGCTTGCAGGAGTATCGTCCACGGTGTGCCCTATGACACCGTGGATATTTTATTATGGTTTCTTTTTCCGCGAAGGAGAACCTTCGGCGGACAGCAGGGCGATCTCGCGGCTATAATCATGTTGAAGGTCTTCGTGCAATGTAGCCAGCATTGCGTAGATCTTTTTTAACTGGCCATCGTAAAGATTATTGATGACTGTATTGCGGTGAAAAGGGATACCGGAATCCTGTAACTGGCGGCAGAAAAATATACGCAATTCAATATCCGTTTGTTTATTGCCGCTGTACCGGGAGAATTTATTGATCACCCGTAGTATCTTCCGTAATGTCTTTTTAGCAAGATATAAATGCGAGAGGTTGATGGTGCCGAACAATTCTTCTACTTCCTGTTTCACCGAACGTATATAGCTTTCTTCATCCTGTGCTTCAAATAACAGGTAGGTCAGTAACTCTTTATTCTCTTTTTTGAACCGGCCCAGCCGGAGACAAAGATTCACCAGCTCCGTGGCTTTTAAGGTCACTAATTCCTGTTTGATCTCCGGTATGGTTGAAGCTCTCATGCAGCAAAATTAAGCAGGAAGAGATTTGCGTGAGGGATCAATCTGTATTGAGTAGTGTCCCACCCGATAATCCTGAGCGACGACGAGGGATCGGGTTTGAAATTGGGAAAAATACAGGAACACGGATCCTTCGACAAGCTCAGGACACGGACCGAAAGGATTAACACGGATTGATTTAGCTACGCTAAATTCCGGGCGAACTACTATTTTTCCGGGTATAGGTATTGGACCAGAACTGATCTTATTATGCAGTTTACAGCATAATTATCCGTGTTCATCCATCATATCTGTCAAATCCATTTGCTTGTATTTCAAACCCGATAGTTATAGGGTGGTACACTGACCTTTATTCAAATGTCGTTCGGATTTACATTATTATATAAGTAACCCCATTTATTTTTCGGGAAAGGTGCCCTGATTTCATCCCACCGCTGTACCTGGTCTCATACGAAGCGTACCAGGTATATATGGTTCCATCGATGCTTTTTACTTTCCCCTTTATGAGTTTGTCATCAAAGGTGGAATAATAAGTAATGGTAGTGCTGCCGGCCAATTTTAACTTACCGCGGAAAGCTTCATTCTCATACGAATAATAATAATTGAAAATGGTATTACCGGCGGACTTTAATTTACCGGTAAGGGCTGCGTTTTCATAATTGGAATAATAATCCAGTGAAGTGTTGCCAACAGATCTGAGCTTTCCGGCTTTGGCATTTGTTTCCGACGCACTATAATAACTGAGCAGCGTAGTGCCGATCATTTTCACTTTGCCCCTTGCGATCGAATCAGATTCGGAACCGTAATAAGACACTCTTCCCATATAAGGAAGCAGTTTACCGGGCTGGTAGGTATACCGCCAGGGTTCCATTTCGGTTCCCCATTCGATCACTCTCCCGTCTTCCGAAATTTTTATGATCACCTGCTGATCCGTTGTAAAAGCGATAGAAGAAACCGTAGCGCCGGCCGAAAATTGTATATGACTTAATTCCTGTGCATTGGTAAAACAGGTAAGTAAAAGCAATGGCAGGGAGAAGAGGATACGGGGAAAATTGGTCATATTGGTCATAATGGTCATAAAGTTATCAAATTCACCGGTATAATGATAAATTGGCTGGATCAGGCTGGAATTACCTGCCGGCGTTGATAACCGTACAGACAATACCCATGCGTTCATTGACCTGGGCGATGTTCAGGTTGATATTGTCGGCCTGCCGGCTGTCGGTATAGAGCCGGTCGATCTCGGCACTGGTCTTATTTAACTGGTTCTGGTCGAGATTGGGTATGGTGTTCTTTAATGAAGCGATCAGTTCTTTCATTTCCCCATAATTCTCATTGTAGATCGTCTCAAACTCTTTCTGTATCCGTTTAATCCCCGCCGTGATCAGTTTGACCGAAGTGGGCGCATCAGGCGGGTACAGGGACCCGGGGTTGCTGCCATGGGCGGTATCCAGGCAGGACTGCAATTTTTGCGGGTCATAATATTTCTGCTGCAATGCTTCCACTGTCATTTCTTTTAATGACTGTTTGGAGATGGAAGGGTTCATGGTGGTAATACTTTCTACCAGGAAATCTTTCAGGTCTTCTTTTAATTCCACCGATTTCTCGAGCAACTTCTTTACCTGTTCACTGAATTGTTCGTTGATAGCATTTAATTTTTCATACTGGTAAAAGTATTGCTGGACCTTATCCATGAATTTGTTCAGGTCTTCTTTGGTAATGCTTTTCTCCACGATCACGAGGTTACCCACCAGTGATAAGACGGTGGTGAAGATCCCGAGTGAGGGCATGTATTTTTTGACGGATTTGATCCCGTTCTCTTCGGGTTTGCTGAGAAAATTCTCGATCACTTCCCGGAACTTACCGCCATCTGTTTTCTTTACCTTATCCAGTATGGGTTTAAGAGCTGCTAATATCTCGCTCTTCAGGCTAAAACCCAGTTCATTGTTCACGGGGTTGTTCAGCGTAGTGATCTTATTGCGGTAATTATCCTTCTTTAATAAGCTGTTGAGTGAATTGACCGAACTGTTGGCGCTTTCAATGAAATAAGCGATCGAGAGAATACCGGGTTTATAGTCCCTTTTTTCCGCCAATGGTTGTGCAGACGATACGAAGCCCATCGTGTTGAGTGAAACAAAAAGTATGAATAAAGAAGTATAGCAGCTGGCAATTCTCATTTCCCGCAGTTTAAAGCAGGATGCAGACGGTTTTCTCATTACACAAGGCTTGTAGTATAGGGGAGAACGAAATTTGTCCGGGTTTGCGTCAAAGAAAATGTTAAGACATGCAGCTATTGGTAAAATAGTTTGTCCGCTTGCAGCGTTCAATCAGCACCACAGATTTGAATATCGATGTTTTTTAGTTTCAACATCGCTGGTCCGAGTTTTATCGTGATCTCCCGGAATGAGCCATAGCCGCAGTCTTCGCCGTTGTTTTCTTTAAAATAACCATTGGAAGCATCGATGAAAAGGTCATTGCCTGATAGTTTAAACGAGTTGTCGTCCTCGTCATAGGTTAACAGTTCGATACGATATTCTTTCCCATTCAAAAGGATTTTCCCTTTTTTTTCTTTTTCAATATAATAGAAAAGAGTGCTGTCGTTACGGGTAAAAGTGATCTGCCCCATGTTGCCGGAAACTGGCAAAGCAGTTATTGACAAAGTATCGGCTGTAGTTTTACCGGCTGCGCTGTCGGGAGGGATCATGATCGGATCTACCACCAGGGTATCTTCTTTTTCCTTCACTAATTCCTCCGCTGGTTTAGTTTTATCGCTGCAGGAGACTACTATAAAAAGGGCTATGATCGCTGT
>JANOHQ010000456.1:0-1706 GCA_031406595.1 Chitinophagaceae bacterium | reverse complement strand
CCCTTCTTCTTTTTGTTCAGGAGAACAGAAGGGTCGCCGTACCTGAAACCGGTAAAGATCTATGTAGTGCTCGCACTCCTCATCAATATCGCTGCGATCAGTATACAGACATTCAAGAAAGACTGGGGATTTAAATTGGGTGATTTTTGGTATAGCAATAATTTTCTGTATAATATTCACTCGGTGGTCAGGTTGTTGCTGTTCAGCTGGTTCTTTCTCCTGTTGAAGCAGCGTTTCATGCATCGGATAAAATGGATCATCCCTATCGGGTTCTCCCTGTTCGTGCTGGTCAATTTTATCTTCTTCGAAAATTTCTTTAACCGCTACAACCTTAGCAGCCGTTTACTGGCCACAGAAGCTGCGCTACTCCTGTTCTATTGCCTCCAGTATTATATCTACCTGGTACTGGAAGACAAGGGAGTCCCTTTCAAAAAACAACCGGGGATCTGGATCGTTCTGGGAGTGACTTTTTATGTGGCAGCCAGCTTCTTTATCTTTCTTTTCTATGAATATGTAATAGTACAGGATAAGATATTTGCCATCAACGTATGGGATGTTCATAATTTCTTTTACCTGGCCTTCTGTATCTGTATCGCGATAAGTTTAACCCGTAAGCATGACAAATAACCTGACCTATCTTGTGATAATGGGCATCACCGTGATGCTGCTGATGGTGGTAAGCATATTGCTGGCGGTAATCTATAACCAGCGAAAAAAGAACCAGCACCGCACGGCGATGGAAAAACTCCGTGAGCAACAGCAGAACCAACTCATCGAAGCCGCAGTACGGAGTGAAGAAACGGAAAGACACCGTATCGCCGAAACCCTTCATGATGAAGTAGGCGCCATCCTCTCTTCTGCCAAGCTTCATTTGCTCGGCATCAAAGCGGCCACGCTGGATGAAAAGGACCAGAAACTGCACGGGAAAGGCAAGGATTTGCTGAACGACGTGATCCACCGGGTAAGGGGTATTTCGCACAACCTCCATTCCAATATCCTCAAAGAGTTTGGCCTGAATGAAGCGATCCGTCATTTTCTCCGGAAGATCACGGAAGACACCATGATCCGGTCGGAAACAGCGCTCGACGATCGTTACCAGACCGAGAACCCCGATAACGACATCAGCATTTACCGGATGGTACAGGAACTGATCAATAATATCCTGAAATATGCACACGCTTCTGCTATACAGATCGGCTCTGAACTGGGAGCGGGTGGGTTGAAGATCGTCATCTTCCACAATGGCAACGGCCTGACACAGGAACAATTTGAAGAATTACGTTACCAAAAAGAAGGGCTGGGGCTGAAGAATATACAGAACCGCGTGATACTGCTGAAAGGAGCGATCTATTTTACCCATGATAACGAAGGCTACCGTATCCATATTGATGTACCTGTTAAAACCCAGGATCATGAGCATAATTAAAATTGCGATCGCAGATGATTACAAGATCTATCGCGATGGGTTGAAAGTAGGGCTTTCGGCCGATGATAAGCTGCAGGTGATCGCAGAAGCCGATGACGGCCAGGCGCTGTTGGATCAACTTGAAACCATTTCACCAGATGTGATCCTAATGGACCTCAAGATGCCGGTAATGGATGGGATGGAAGCAACGAAACGGGTAAGGGAAAAATATCCGGTCATAAAAGTGTTGATCGTAACCATGTACGACGATGATAAATTCGTTATCCATGCAATGGAAAAC
>JANOHQ010000410.1:0-2361 GCA_031406595.1 Chitinophagaceae bacterium | reverse complement strand
GGCTTTTACTATTGTGCTGAGGAAAACTGGGAATTATTATCTACACGTGACGATCCCGGAATGGGATGTGTAGAATTGAAACAATGATCCGGTCTGCAGAATCAGTGGAGCAGGTTAAACCTTTTTAACGTTTACAGCATTGGCGCCTTTGGGACCCATCTGTACTTCGAAACTGACTTTGTTATTTTCTTTTATCGGTTCTGATAAAGAGTTGATATGTACAAAAACACTCTCCTGTGTTTCCAGGTCTTTAATGAATCCATATCCTTTTGCATCATTAAAAAATGTAACAATACCTGTGCGGATAAGATCTTCCGGGTTGACGGGTAATTGTTTGGGAACCCCGATCTGGATATCCTCGAGTTTGATATCTCTTTTTTTACTGGGATCGGGAGGAGTGGAAGTGAGGTGTCCGTTCTCATCCATATAGGCGATCATGTCATCAAGACTTTTGCCGTCCTTTGCATTGTCTTTACGTTCCTGCTTGCGCTCAGCTTTTTCTTTTTTGCTTTGTTGTTTTTTCTTTTCTCTTTCTTTTTTATTCCAGGTTTCAGCCATACTATAGTACCGTTTTTAATTTATAAATCGTCTGTTGAATGCCGGGCAAGGGTGGGTGGAACCGAACAATTTTCCCGGCAGGTTTAGTTAAAGATAAGCTATTCCCCGCGGCTTTCGGTTTTCATTTTTTTCTGCGCAAAATCGATTATTTTTGAATGTCTTAACACCCTCACCTAAATAAATTATATGAAAATTCTGCTCCTTCTTATCGCATGTTTTAGCATAACAGTTGCCCGTGCACAGTCCACGTCTGTACCGGATCCCGCCAAAAAAATAAAGATCGTGGAAGCCTCCTGCGGCGAATGCCAGTTCCATATGGAAGGCAAAGGTTGTCACCTGGCGGTCCGGATAAAAGGCAAAACCTATTTTGTCGACGGCACAGGCCTCGATGATCATGGCGATGCACACGCGGCTGACGGTTTTTGTGAAGCGGTAAAAAAAGCCGAAGTCCAGGGCCAGGTGATCAATAACCGTTATAAAGTAACCTATTTCAAACTCGTTCCACCACCGGTAAAGGAAGAGAAACCAAAAACTAACGGCTAGTAGTCCTGGTGACAATACCCGCATCAATTTTTGGTAATTTTAAATAGTTATTGTACTCTTATAGCCTAAAATTTTCACCATGACCAACAAAATGTCAAAATTTCTGAACCAGGTTTTATTTGGCGTTCTGGTGCTGGCTTTTACAGTAGCCTGCAACAACAAGAAAGACGGGGACAAAAAAGATCCTCCGCCAGACACGGCCACGGTAAAACCACTTGATCCACCACCACCTGCCAATGACACAATGAAGATGGATACGGCGGACACCAGGCCGGTCAAGACGCCTGATTAAAAAAAGATTAGTGCATGAAACGCATCGTTCCGGTTGTATTGTATAAATGCAACCGGAACTTTTTTATTCGGCCACCGGGATGACTTTCTTTTTTTGTTCATGCTTGTGACGCTGATGGATCAGTTTATGGATCAGCCAATGCTCCAGCTTGTGATGCAGCGGTATCAGGATGGCGGCCAGCACCACAAAGATCAATATCTCGTACACCGGAGTATGATGCGTAAGCCGGGCAACAGTTGGATGAAGCAGGAGCGTGAGGTATTCAAACAAAAAAAGCAGGGAAAGAACCCCCAGTAAACGGACCACGCGGATATGCAGGCGGACCCGGCTGAGCAGCAGCGTGAGCAAAAAAAGACCCGGAATAAAAATAGCGATCATCAGCATCTGCAATTGTTTGTATCGCTGTTCTTTGGCAAGCTTTCTTTCTTCTTCCATTTCCAGTTGCCGGATCTGTTCATTGCTGGAGATGACCTGCGACTGCCTGATCTTGCTCTTGCTGTTTACCGAATCATTCAAACCACGGACATAACTAACATATGTAAAAGCGCTGTCGATACTTTTTATTCTCTTATAATGCTCGGTCAGGAATTCAGCGGCCTTTAGTTCATGAGAAAGAAAACCGTCTTTTTTGGCGATGCTAAGCGAGAGGTTTGCATAGTGACCGGCCGAATCATATTTTTTAAGGTGCTCGTATAAATTGGCCAATCCAAGCGATGCTTCACATAATATTTCATCATCATTAGCTGCCACGAGATAGCGTATACCCGTTTGATAATTGATCAATGACTCCCCGTAATTCCCGAGCTTCAGGTAACTATGGCCCAGCCCGGTCATCGACGTTCCGATAAGGTCCCCGTCTTCCATTTCCCGCGCCAGCTCAAGCGACCGGTTGAAATAATGATGGGCAGAATCAGAGAGGTCAAGCTTGTTGAATACATCCCCGATGTTCAGGGCGCTGAAATACCGCA
>JANOHQ010000327.1:0-5999 GCA_031406595.1 Chitinophagaceae bacterium | reverse complement strand
CCTTACCGATCAAATTCGGAGATCATCAAGGTCAGTTTGCGCTAATTTTGTGGAAGCGTACAGAAGAAGAAAATACAAAGCGCATTTTCTATCCAAATTAAATGATTCAGAAACCGAAAATGCTGAAACAGATGTTTGGCTTGATTTTTCAAAAGATTGCAAGTATTTAACCCTGGATGAATACAATGATTTTAAGCCCCGAAATGATGAAGATGGGAAAATGATCTGGTATATCATCCAAAATCCCGAAAAATTCATCTGACGTAAAGACTCTGAACTCCGAACTACAAACTAAGAACTGCTCTCATGACCAATCCCAAACAAAATAAAGAACTGCTCGGCAAGGGCATCCGCTCTTTACTGCAAAATATCGATGCCGACCTGAAGACCACCACCGGTAGTTTGAAAACAAATGTCGTGGAGAACGCCACGGGTATCAACCGTGTGTCGATCGACATGATCGAACCCAATCCCAAACAACCGCGTCGTGATTTTGATGAAAAAGCGATACAGGAATTAGCAGAGTCGATCAGATTGCATGATATCATTCAACCGGTCACCGTTTCAAAACTGGCAAACGGGAAATACCGGCTGATCTCCGGGGAAAGAAGATGGCGGGCAGCCAAACTAGCGGGTATCGCTGATATCCCGGCTTATGTACGACAAGCGAATGATGCACAGTTGCTGGAACTGGCTTTGCTGGAGAACCTGCAACGGGAAGACCTGAATGCCATGGAAGTTTCCCTGAGTTATAAAAGAATGATGGAAGAACTGGATTATACCCAGGAGCAGGTGGCAGAAAGAATGGGAAAAGACAGGAGTACCGTGGCTAATTTTATCCGCCTGCTGAAATTACCACCCGATATCCAGCTGGCGGTACGCAATGGAGAACTGAGCATGGGTCATGCGCGGGCGCTGATCAACGTGGATACCATCGACAAGCAATTGTACATTTTCAAAGAGATCAAAGAAAAAGGATTATCGGTACGCCAGACGGAAACGCTGGTCCGCAATCTCTATAAACAGGGGGATGCTGTTAAAAAAACTTCAAAAAGCCAGCTACCGTCCGCATTCCAACGAATAGAGGATAAATTAGCATCGCATTTCAGTACCCGGGTAAAACTCAGGCATAGCCGGAATGGCAGCGGGCAGATCATCATCGAATATTACTCGCAGGAAGAGCTGAACAAGATCCTCGGGCAAATGGATGCACCGTTAGATTAAACCGCAAATCCGCCAGTGGGCGAAGCATTTTAAGATTGTTTAAATTTGTATAGTCATTACCTACATAAGACCCTCCTCTTCGTATTGTTTCTTTTAAGCACCATGGTTTCTTTCTCACAGGCAGACCCCGTGGTCCTTAAGAAAGATCCCGTGCGCCTTAAGAATGATTCGCTTTCCGCAAAAAAAGATACAGTCCCGGTTGTTACAAAAAAAGCTCCCGTCAATAAATACGATTCAGCTTTCGCTGCGCATAGCCCCAAACAGGCTGCTCTCCGTTCCGCCATTCTTCCCGGCCTGGGGCAGATCTACAATAAGAAATACTGGAAACTCCCGATCATCTATGGTGCGATGGGCACTTGTGCCGGTGTTTTCTTTTTTAACCTCGGCAGTTACAAGGATACCAAATTTGCATACCGGGTAAAATTCAATATGCGGGTGTATTTCAAGGACTCCGCATTGTATGCCAGTATCAAAGACAACCTGAAACCCCTGAGTGAAAACTCGTTGCAGTTTTACCGCAACCAGTACCGCCGGGATATCGATTACTCCGCCCTGTTTTTTTTGATCCTCTGGGGACTGAATGTGGTGGATGCTTCGGTGGATGCACATTTGAAAAGTTTTGATGTGAGCCCGGATCTGAGCCTCCGTTTCCGGCCAGGCTATAGCGAACTCGCCAAAACCAGCGGGCTCAGTCTAGTCCTGAAGATCGGGAAATAGAAGTTTATGGTTTATTGTTTAAGGTTTATGGTTGTTTTAGATCGAAGAGTCTTCAAAGAAACATGGAGATACTGCGTTAGCACGAGAACCATAACCCCAGACAAAAAACCTTGTATTTAAAAAGCCCGGGGACTTACACAATTATTGAAATGTTGAATTTCAAGGGTTCCCGCCATAACACGCACTAACTATAAACCATAGACCAAAAACCATAAACCCAAAATATCCGTGCCAGTACTTACCTCGCTGAGAAGTTTTAATGATTAAATTTGAAATTAATGATTGATGGAGTGAAGTCCCTATAGCCGGCGAATTGAAACAACATAGAACATAGGCCACAATAGGGGAACACATAGCTATGTGAAACCTATGTTTACTATGTACGCAGCCCGCCCTGACAACGGAAGGGTGGTTCAAAATAAAAAAGCAGAGAAATTAGACTCACTATTAAAACTTCAAACTACAATGAGGATCGCTTTGATCGGTTACGGCAAAATGGGTAAGGCCATTGAAGAGATCGCTCTGCAAAAAGGGCATGAAGTGGTATTAAAGATCGGGCAATCGAATATTTCCGAATTCAACAGCGCTAATCTTGCCAAAGCCGATGTAGCGATCGAGTTCACCAACCCGCACAGCGCTTATGAGAATGTAAAAAAATGTTTGAACGCGGGCATACCCGTAGTTTGCGGTTCCACGGGGTGGGCGGAAAAATCCGATAGCTACCGGATGGAAGAGATCAATAAATTGGCGGCGGACAAGAATGGTTCTTTTATTTATGCCAGCAATTTCAGTGTAGGTGTGAATATTTTTTTTGAAGTGAACAAAAAACTGGCGACGCTGATGGCCCATCACCCGGATTATGAAGTGATACTGGAAGAGACTCACCATACTCAGAAAAAAGATGCCCCCAGCGGTACGGCGATCACCCTGGCTGAACAGGTACTCGAACAGATCAAACGAAAAAAACAGTGGGTGAATGAGCTCAGCGATCTCCCGGAAGACCTCGGGATCATCAGCCAGCGGGTGGACCCGGCACCGGGTACACATAGTATCCGCTATTCATCTTCGATCGACAATATCGAGATCATCCATACGGCGCATAACCGGAAAGGATTTGCAACAGGAGCGGTGCTGGCGGCGGATTATATAAAAGGAAGGAAAGGAGTTTTTACGATGAAGGATGTGTTGGGGTTGTAAAAATTTTCTCGCAAAGCACGCGGAGGGCAAAGATCGCGGAGAGATACAAACGCTGGAGTACGAACTTTGCGAACCCTGCCCTTTGCGTACTCCGCGAGAAACAAAAAGCCAATGCTTCGACAAGCTCAGCAGCGAACTGAACGTACAAGTGAGTGACACAACAGGCGATGCCCAAAGAACCGAAGCTGGCAAATAAAAATTTCGTACAGGCAAACATGAAACGATCTTATCTCCTCATAATAATTTCTCATTTTACCAACCTCTTGCAGGCCCAGGTAAATACCGACAGCCTGAAAGCCGTGATGAACTCCAACCGGCCTTATAACCAACAGATCGATGCAGCCATCAAACTAACCGAGAGTTACCAGCTAAAGGATTTCGATTCCACCCTGATCATCGGTGAGAAAGCATTGCAACTGGCCCGTCAGCATACGGATTCTCTCAGTGTGGCCGAATTAAAACGCCATATGGGTGTGGCGAGTTATTTCAAGGGCAAATACGATGTAGCTGCCACCAACTTTTATGAATCGGCCGCGATCCTGGAAAAAGCGAATGATAAAAAAAAGCTGGCGCCCCTTTATAATGATATCGGGAAACTCTACCGAAAGACCCGGGACCTGGATAAGGCCATGGAGAATTATGACAAGGCTGCGGCACTCTTCAAACAATTGAAAGATACCGGCGGGATCTCGATGATATTGAATGAATCGGGGGTGGTGTATGAGTACAAAGCTGATTACAAGGAAGCATTTAACCGTTATTACAGTTCCATGCAACTGGCCGAAGCTAAGGGCGACTCACTCAGCGTTTCTTATTCACTCAGCAATATGGCCGGCATCTACGTGATCGAAAAGAAATATAAAGAAGCAGAAAACAATCTCCTCCGGGCATTGCATATCCGGGAATTGCTGAATGACAGTTTCGCCATTGCGCTGACCTATTCCGACCTTGGTGTGGCCATGAATGGCAAAGGAGATTATGCAAAAGCAAGCTCTTACCTTTTACTAAGCAATAGATTGGCCGAAAAACTCCAGTACGTGGAACTGCAATCCAATAATTACAATGAACTGGCCATTGTGTCGAAGAACGAAGGAAATTACCAGGAAGCCTATGAATATTTTTTAAAACGTTCCTATTTACGGGATAGTTTGTTCGCGATGGAAAAGACCAAGCAGATCGCCGAGCTGAATGCAAAATACGAATCCGCCAAAAAAGAACAGCAGATACAACAACAGCGGAACCGGATCCGGATGCAGAATTTCTTATTCGTGGGTATCGCCGGGCTCGTATTGCTGATCGCCATGCTGATCCATTCGCAGTACCGTAAGAACAAATTGCGGCAGGAAACAAAAATGAAGACGGAACTGATGAACCAGCAGGAAATGGCGGTGAAAGCCGTGATCGAAGCGGAAGAGAACGAACGGCAGCGGATCGCCAAAGACCTGCACGATGGTGTGGGACAGATGATGAGCGCCGCGAAAATGAATTTATCTGCTTTTGAATCAGAGATCAACTTCAGCAACGACGAACAAAAGCGATCCCTGGAGAAAGTGATACAGCTGGTGGATGAAAGTTGCAGGGAAGTGCGGACCGTATCGCATATCATGATGCCGAATGCACTGTTGAAAAATAATCTGGACGCAGCCGTCCGCGATTTCGTCGATAAACTCCACAATAAAGCCCTGCAGGTACACGTACACAGCGAGGGGCTGGACAAGCGGATGGATTCCAATACCGAAACGGTACTTTACCGGGTGATCCAGGAATGTGTGCACAATGCGATCAAACACGCCGGCGCCTCCACATTAGATATTTCGTTGATACGTGATAAAGACGGCATCAGCGGTACGATCGAAGACAATGGAAAAGGGTTTGATGTGGCCGATAAAGACAATTTCGAAGGCATCGGTCTGCGCAATATCACCACCCGTATCGAATACCTGAAAGGCACGGTGGACTTTGATTCCGCGCCGGGACGCGGGACCGTGGTCGCTTTCCATGTCCCCCTTTGAACATTGAACAATTGATGCGCTGAACTTCCGACTCCCGACTTCGGACTCCCGACTCTTTAACAAATCTTAAACTGTAACTCTCTCCACCTCCGCATCTTGATTAACGTCAACCTGTTGACAATTGAACTAAACCGATTTTACCGTATTTTACGGACCACTGCAACCATCCCCGAAATGAAAAAGATCACCCTGGCCCTGGTAGATGACCACCAGATCGTTATAGACGGACTGACCTCGCTATTAAAGGGACACGACCAATTTAAATTCGCCTTTGCCACGACCGACAGTAGTGAAGTGATCGAAAAAATAGCACAGACACCTATTGATGTTTTGCTCACGGATGTGATGATGCCTAAACTCCCCGGTAATGAACTGGCCAAACAGGTAAGACAAAAATATCCCAACGTAAAAATATTAGCGCTCTCGATGAGCGGGCAGGGCGACCTCGTGAATGAGATGATCGAAGACGCAGATATTTCCGGTTATGTGCTGAAGAATATCGGGAAAAAAGAACTGATCACGGCGCTGGAGAAGATCGCCAATGGCGGCATCTATTTCAGTGAAGAAGTGATCGATGAATTGCAAAGGACCAGTCAGCGTAAAAAACAGAAAGAAGAAGCCCATCTCACCGTCCGCGAGATCGAGATCATCCGCCTGATCGAGAAAGAATACAATAATAAACTGATCGCGGAAACCTTATTTATCAGCGAACGCACTGTAGAAACGCACCGCAAGAATATTTTCCGGAAAACGAATACCAATTCGGTGATCGGGTTGGTGAAGTATGCGTATGAGCATAAGTTGATCTGACCGCATATAATTAATTTATTTGTTAGCCAAAATATGAAG
>JANOHQ010000313.1:0-11795 GCA_031406595.1 Chitinophagaceae bacterium | reverse complement strand
TCCTTGAATTGGACCTGGGCATTATCGACTTCAATACGATGGAGTCCGAACTCACGATTAAATTACGGAGACAACTGCATGAGCGATTGTTTGACCTGGCTTTTCATGCGGGGGATCACTCACTCACCGGTATGGAGATACTGGATGAGGATGTTTCCCGGATAGACATGCTGTATGCTTTTTTTCTTCACGGTGTAATGCCGTGGAATTACAGGTCAGCACAAGGATCGGTGGACAAACTACTGGAACAACAGTTTAAAACTAACCGGCAAAAACTGATGGCCATGCTGCTGGATGCCGGGACAAACAATGAGCATGTACGAAAAAGAATAGCCTGGCAGGTCAGTGAGGCAAATATAATTGAGATCATAAAGGGACTTGAACCCACTAACAGCGCCCAGGTAATTGAGCTTTCAAATGAAATGGTCCAGATCCAGGAAAAGGAAACCATCGTCCAGGCAAATTCCGTGGAGTTTAAAAAGAACCTATGGCTTTGGGTCCTTGACTATTTGTTTACCAATCATGGATCAGCATTCAATAAAAAAGAATTCCTGAAAAGTAGTATCAGGCAGATGGGTGATCATTATAATATTTCATACGATGAACTTTTTGAGCTGATTGAACGGGTGGTTAAAAAGACAAGTCAATCTGCAGCAATGCAAAGTGATCTTGTATTCACATTACAAGCAATATCAAAGGAAAGACGGACGGTTGCTGGGTCTAAAAACGATCCCGGCGTAAATGAGTATGATACCCCCTGGCTTTTGTTAAAAAAATATTTCCAGAATACTTCGTCAAATTGGCCGTCAGCTCAACATAGGCAATTGAATGAACTGGTGGTTCGTCTTTCAGAACAGGATAAAACGTTGTTCCGGGACCTGCTGACTGATGCCGGTAATGAGAAGATCACGTGGCTGCAAATGGGAAACCGCCTGGATGATAGGTCATTGGAGATCATTGCACATACATTAAGCCCTGCAGGAGCGGATAGGCTCCTGGCGCATATGCATTTTCTCAATGCACTATGCGGAGAACAGGGATTGCGGGTAAAAAGAAATACACTCTGGGAAATCGGGCTCAGCTACCTGTATCGTCATAAGGATGCGATATTCAACAGCAGCAGCTTTCTGCGATATTGCGCAGGTAAACTTCGAAGCGCTAACATAAATATTCTTGAGCGGCTGATCAGTACAGATATTCCGGGTACTTTAAAATCGGTTTCCTTTTTTGAAATGTATAACGAGTTTGCATCAGCGCTGGCGTCAGGGGTATCAGCAGCACAAACCGTTCAATGTAAGGATCTGCTGTACGACCTGGTCAGTGATCTTAGTGCACAGTTTGCTGCACAAACGATAAGTGAAACTGAATTAATAGCATTACAGGAACGATCCATTCGTGGTATGAAGCTATTCCCCCGGATCTCACTCCAGGTTTTATTGGAGTTCCGGGATAAAGATCAACTGCAAACGATCATACCGTTCCTGCTGGATGAAGATATGGCGATGATGCTGATAAGACATACAAAAAATGAAAAGCCTGCTATTGTCGGATATATGAACGGGGTCATCGGGGAACTGAAAAAAGATAGTCATACCAGGTTGCTGGCTGCATTTATCGGGAAAACCCTTTTTTCTACCGGTTTGCAACTCATCCTGCTCAAACCAGGACTCGACCAGTCAAAATTCCTGGAATTAATGCTGGAACAATTGTACCGGGCCGTTCCTGTTAATATGCTGGAACAGTTTGGTTCGTTTGTCTCTAAGTTGTTTGCCGGAAAAGGACAGGGTGCTTACGGGATCACTGCGGCAACTGAAGAAAGATTGCTTGCCACGTATTGTAATAGCGGGAAGCCATTTGTTCCTGGAAATGTCATGCAACTGATCAAAAGTTCACATAACCGGGATCAGGCAGGCGATTGGCTATCTGCGCATTTCGGGAGTGATGAATTTGTGCGGTTGAGAAAGCCAGGTCGCCTGGAGAGCAACACCATTTTGGATTTTTTTCTTACAGGGGCATCAACTTTGCTACACACCATCGCGGAAGAGTATGTTCCATTGCTTGGCAGTACGTCAAAAACAATGAGTGAAATTGAAATTCACCACCATGTCACTGAAATTTTTTGGAAAACGTTGATCGATTACCGGGCTCATGATGGTAGGGAAAATAAATTCCTGGCCTTATTCCGGAAAGCAGTTATAGCAGGCTTTAGCCTGGGTAAGCAGGAGCAGATAGCGTTTATCGGGCAAAACCCCGGTGGGTTAAAAAATAACCCCGTGATGCGAAACAAAATCAGTCACTTTCAGGACGAGTGTTCCCTGCTGATCGGGCAATGCCTCGAAACCGGCTCGTCTTCGGTAATACATAATGGGAAGGAGTTTCATTTTAAAAAACTGGCGGAGGACTTGCTTAACGCTGACCCGTTGAAGTTGAAAGAAATAATTGCAAGATTCCCTCCAACGGAACAACTCATCAAAATGATAAAGCTTGCGGTCGATTTCTGCCAGTTCAGTTCATGGGTCATGCAGGGTATGGGAAATGACAGGAAGACAATGGTGGAAATAATGCGTTTCTTTTATGATTTTGTTGGTAAAATTCAGGGAGTAAAAAGTGCGGATACGATTTATGCATTTTACTGGAACCAGTTGTGGGCACTGATCCATACCGGTACGCTACCCCCGGGAGGGATGGAGAAACTGGTTGATGATTCTTTCCATCATCTTAATACTGTTACAGCGAAGAATGCAGCTGAACTCCTGTCCGTTCCCGGCAAGAACAGGACCTGGCTTACTCCTTCTGTAAAAAATATTTTAGAGCAGCGCTTGCAACCAGCTACACCATTGATAGACGATGATCGAACATTCCCCGGAAGAAAATTAGCGGACATTGAACACCTGGGCTTTCTTCCGGAACTATGCGACAGTCTTATTAGTGAAATGAGAGTCCCGGTTTGGTTGGATGAACAGTTGACAGGACAGCCAGTAAAGGATCTGGTCAATGAAGTTGTTCATCATTACCCGGTGGAATTTTTAATAGCGTTAAGAGCAAAACGACTGACAGCGTCACAAGTATTTTGGTTGAGCCGGAACCTGGATTTCAAATTGTTCACGGGATCCCTCGGGAAATTGAACAAGGGCCACCGGTCGCTCTGCGATATACTGGTTGCACTTTTTGACGTACTGGAAAAAATGAACCTGGACAAGCTGTCTCCAAAACAATTACAGGATATTCTTTTCGGAAGGCTGCTGAAAGCATGGATAACAGGTGACTGGCAAAAGATCATGACTGAAAATATTCTCAATGAAATTTTCCGGGAACTCGTTGGCAAAAGTGAAGTTTCGGGAAAGACACTGCTGCAGGGATTTGAAAAACAAAAGGCTTATTTACCCCGGCCGCTGCAAATTGCTCTTGATCGTCTGAAAGACGCTCGCCGTGAAGTGGTTGCCAGGGAACAAAATATTCCCGTGGTTAAACCCAGGCAGGAGTTGAAAAAAAGAAAGCGGGAATCTCCGGCCCTGCAAGGAATTGCCGTGATGAATGCAGGCATGGTGATCGTAAGTGGTTATATCAGGTTATTATTTGAAAAATTAGGGCTCATTGCGGATGCTGAATTCCTGGATGATACCACCCGCTCCCGCGCAGTGCATTATCTCCAATATATGGTAACAGGTTCTGCTAATACAGATGAATCGTTGCTTCCGCTGAATAAAGTGCTGTGTGGTTTGCCACTCGATGAGCCGGTTCCTGTGGGGATTGAAATAACCGAAAGTCACGCAAAATTGGTCGAGGGCCTGATCGGAGCGATAATAGATTATTGGCCATCCATTGGAGATACGTCCATTGAGGGTTTCAGGGGAAACTGGCTGGTGAGAAACGGCGTACTGGCTGAGCTGGAAGATAAATGGGAACTAACGGTTGAAAAGAAGTCCTATGATATGCTGATACGCAGATCACCATTTTCATTTTCGGTGATCAGGTATCCGTGGATGGATAAACCGCTTTATGTGAACTGGCCTTATTAGTAATAGTATATAATGGAATGCATGACATGCTATAGAAGGATAGACAGCAGTTAGTATACCAGGCGGTGTACCTGCTTTAATATATATTAAATAACAAGCTAAATATAAAAATTATGAATTCTTACAACGAAAACCTGCATGCAAACGTGGTTGCATCGCTGCAAAGCCAGCAACAGGACCTTAAAAAAACAGCATCGGCGGCCAATGCTTCCATGTTCGCATTGTATCATGCCGAAGGCGCAACAATCACAGCCGACGATAAGCTAGAGGCGGCACAGGAGCAATTGGATCATGATGCACAGGTAAAACTGGAGGCTGTGCGCAACAGTAATATCTCCAACAACCTGCTGGCTTCTGCCGGCCAGGCCAATGATTACCTGAAGCAATCGGTGACAAATACAGCTGTATCTGCGGCCAACATACAGGTGGCTACCAACTCGATTGTTAAACTGGCCAGTGATGTAGGGAGTATATACAGCATCATCCAGGCAGCTGATTTTGACACACATATTTATCGCCTGGCAAAAGAAGTCGGGGATTGCATCAATGAAACGGCGTACGATGCCGAGTTCGCTTCACAACTTGCACTGGAAGCTTCTGTGCTTACAGCCAGCGTATCCGGTTCTACGGTACTGGATAAGGCCAAAAGCAACAACGGCGCAGTGAATAATTTGCTGAAAGTGGCTTCCGCCGGCTTTGATGTTTCTTCGCAACTGGTGGCAGCACAAAATGCAAACCTTGCTGCAGTAAGTGCAAAGGAGAAAATAGCCGAAGGTGTCTATGAAGATCTCAGTATTGACCTGGAAGCGGCCACGGAGGCTTACGAGTCAACCAACACGGGACTTAATATGGATTTACAGGCATATCCCCAGGCGAACAAACCACAATCCGTATTCGGAGTGGAATTCAATCTCCTGGCCAGCCCGTTTCCACAGGATGGTGCAGCTTCTCATTACCCGGTGAAAGACTATTATCTCTTTATTGTCAAGAATAAACAACAATCAACCTTTTCCATAACGGATGCCGAAACTATTCTGCGTGGTCCGGATCAGGATTCAGATGTTCCTTCCACCAAAAAGAAAAGATATATCGCCCTGACGTCATTATTGAGCGACCATATTGAAAAAGACAGTAACAGGTTCGTTGGTAGCTTTGACTACCCGAGGATTTCAATTCCGGGTGAGGCGGAATATATGCTCCAGGATACAGACGGAGACGATATTCTAACAGGAACCGATTATGTCGTGTTCGTTCTTGCCATTTTCCTGGAAGACTATAAGGCGGGGCTCAATACTTACGATGATTTTATATCTGCCCCTTCAGCAACGTTCCGCCTCGCGAATCGCCTGGCAATAGCCCAGTTTAACCGCCCGGCGAAAGCAGCTGCAAATAGTTCTTCCGGTTCGGCCAATGAAGCCACCCAGGAAAAAAATGGCGTAGACAGCCCAGAGTACATCCTGTTTACAACGGCGGAAAATCCTGAATTCAACGTGGAATACAGGTGCATTTTCTTGCCTGTTGGCGATGCGCTTACAAAAGATAACCTGAATAACTCGGCATTTTCAAAACTTGCCGACCAGATCGCTCAAATTGAAAAGATCACGGATGAATATGATCGAAAGATAGAAGAGTTGGAAGCAACTGTTGTTGAAACAAGCGAACAAATACAGGAGTCGACCAAGGGGGCACCACAGGTTGGGGCAATTCCTAAAAAACTGCTGGATCTTATTGCCGAGCACAACGCGAACAAAAAAGCGTTGAAGGATGCGCTTAAGGCGAAAGTGGAAGCTATTGATGCTATCAACCAGGAGCGTGCAGATCCCATTAATTTCATATTCAATGTAGACATCGCAGAACAGGTCTCGGCAGGCAACTATATTAAGGTGACTGACGGTAAACCTGTTTTGGGAGAAAAAACTCAGCGGAGGGCCAGTTCTTTAGTAAGCGCCAAAAGGATTGGATGGAGAGCGCATATCGATGAAGATGCCACGGATAACTTTGGAAACAGCCTGATCGACGGCCATTATTATATCCCGGTTATCCTGTCTGCTTCTGCAGCAGCCGAGGAAAATCTTTCAAAGTTTGTCAATACATGCACAGATTATAACAATACACGGGTTTTCCAATTCAAACAGCCCAAATAGATCATTCACAAAAAAATTAAACGTATGTCAACTTTAGCAAAAACAAAACCGACAGCCGCAGTAATCATACCCCGCTACGGCATCACGGAGAAAAAGAAAGCGGAACTGGATGCATTGACGATCGATATACTCGATGCCAGCCATGTAGTCGAGCAATTCCAGGCAATCGTATTATCGTTAACGGAAAAATCGAACATCTTCCAGGACCTGCTCGGTAAGGCGGAAAGTGACCGGAGTAAGGCATTGAACAATAAGGGTCTCATTGACCAGTTGGTACAAAATACACTCGATCTCGAAAGTAACTCCCGCATCGCTCTTCATGAGTCAGGGCTGTCCGATTCTAAAACCAAAGACCTGGCCCTGCAGATCAAAGTAGTGATTGACAAATTGATCTATTCAGTAGAGATGATCAACAAACTGGCTACCCAGGTCGTCCGCAAAAAAAAGATGAACCCGCTTATTTCGGATGACCTGGTAAGTATGATCACAGCAGCCGGTAGCGATGCCAACAATGCAGTTGCGCTCACATTGGTAGCATTGAAATCCGTTTTTGCTGCACAAGCATCGAATATGGAGTCGAAAGCTGCCTCTGCATTGGAGTATTCGCAGTCACTGAGCCTTTACCAGGTAATGACCGGCAGCACGCATCTGTTGAACACAATTAAGAGACCTGCAACATCGTCGGATAGCACTAAGCCAGGGAAGAAAGAAGAGGATAGCCAGCCTGCCGCGTCGCTCGTCAGCCTGATCAATGACGCCTATACAAAAGCCAAAGAAAATTATGAACGGGCTCACCAGGCTTTCATCATCACGAATAATCAGCTAAACGAGGCCCAGGTCAGGTTGAATAAAGCACAGATCAAATTACGGTCATTGCAATTAGGATTGGCGGCAGGTAATGCGGCGGCGCTTGCTTCTTAATAACCAGCCAGGAGGTTGACAGTTCCTTTAAAACGGAACACTATCCCTGGTAAACTCATTGTATGGAAAAGCTTTTCCGGAGTTTCTACCGGACCTTTTATAGACGGACGGGTGGTTTTATTCCAGCACAACCCCTTACCCAAAGCGTATTCCCGGGAGATTTTTATCAGGTGCGGGATGGGAATATGATCATACTGGGCAATGTCTTTTATGATGGCGTTATTGATCCGGGAAATGTTCAATTCAGTCAGCCTGCAGCGCTTAACCAGGCCGGTTGGCATTTCAATGATGCTGTGACAAAAGCATATTCCAGCCGCGGTACGGGGGAAGGTGCTATGGGTGGTGAATTTGAGTATAGCAAACTCATACTCGCATTCGGTGGTAAGGGCGCTTTCCTTTTCAGGGGACATAAGCCGGAATCGGTCAGGATAATGAACTGGAATGAACTGCAGGCACAAATGATCATCAGGCTGACACAGATCAATTATTCATTCAGGGAAGTTTATGTTGTAACGGAAACCGTCACAACTGCTCACTGGACACTTGTCATCGCAGGATCCGGAAAGGCTGAACTGGAAATAGCAACAGATGAAAAAAATTTCAGCCTGGGAGATATTTTTGGACACGAATCTGCCAAAACAATTCGATCCAGGGACATAGAGTTCTATCACCGGGAAGGAATAAAGAAACCTTCATTTTTTAAGGCAAAAAAATTGCAGGCACGGGGTGATAAAATGGAAACCCTTATAAGCAGGCTGATCAATGGGAGGCAAAATAAAAATGAATGGGCAGGGAATTATTTTGAATACGATTTTCAATCGGGCACAGATAACCTGGTAAATATTCCGGCAAGCGGGCAGGCATGTGTTCTGGATATGCTGCCGGCCAATCAACTGAATCCGAACACTGCACTCGACTATTTTAAATGGGGAGATGCGAATATCGAAGACGTTGAAAAACTCTTTTTTATTTATGACCAAAACGGATAAACTGGCGGTTCTCCACAGGGAAATGGACTGGTTGCAGGCTGTTATCGACCAGGTGATCAAATCCTATCTCCTGCAGGAAGGACATGAAAAGCACTGGTTGGACATTCCAGTGCCCGATCTGTCTTCGGATGATTCTCCCTATGCCGTCAAGACAAGGGAATGGGACCTGGATATATATGCAAGACTGGCGTTGGTACTTTCTATGGCGCCGCATTTGCGCCCCGAGGTGCTTGATATATTGTTCGGGAAAAATCAACTCTACGACAGGGGCTTTACTGAATTCGGCGGACTGGTTGACAAGAGCCACAATGGCTTTTTACCAACCGGTCAAACATTTTGCTTTCTTGTCACCGCAATAAATCCCGAATGGCGGTACGCGGTGATGACTGTATTGGCGAGGGAAAGTATTTTGATAAAAGAGCAGGTGATTTTACTGGGAGACAATGAAGCGGGTTTACCAGCCCTGAACGGAATGCTGATCCTTAGTAATGCCTGGTTTCATTATTTTCTTACCGCTGAGCAGGTAGCGGAGGAAAACACAGCTTCTTTCCCGGCACAAAAGATCACAACAAATATGGAGTGGGGTGATATTGTACTGAATGATCATGTATTGGAGCAGGTTACAGAGATCAGCACCTGGATGAAACATGGAAATACGCTTATGAATGACTGGGGTTTGGCAAAACGGCTGAAACCCGGTTACCGCGCCTTGTTTCATGGTCCGCCGGGAACCGGCAAAACGCTCACTGCAACGCTGCTCGGGAAAACATCAGGCCGCGATGTATATAAAATTGATCTCTCCATGGTCGTATCCAAGTATATTGGCGAAACAGAGAAGAACTTATCGAAGATATTTGATATTGCACAACATAAGAACTGGATACTTTTTTTTGACGAAGCCGATGCTTTATTCGGGAAAAGAACAGCTACTAACTCATCCAACGACAGGCATGCCAACCAGCAAACGGCCTACCTGTTACAACGCGTGGAAGATTTTCCCGGCATTGTGATACTGGCCACCAATCTCAAAGCAAATATGGATGAAGCTTTTACAAGAAGGTTCCAGGCCATCATCCATTTCAGCATGCCTGATCACGAAGAACGGTACCGGCTTTGGGAAAGCGCCTTTTCCGGAACATGTACACTGCACAACGATATTGATCTTTATAAGATTGCCGAAGAATATGAACTGGCAGGTGGGGCCATCATCAATATCCTGCGCTATTGCGCTTTGGCTGCTATACGCAGAAATGATACTGTGGTGAATAAACAGGAATTATTTACCGCGTTGAAAAGGGAATTTAAAAAGGAAAACAAAACACTGACCCATATCAATTAACCGGGTAAACAGGTAAATCGTTTTTTGCCGAACCGATCTATGACCAGACACCTAAAACAAAAGGACTATCCCGCTTTAAGGATGCCCCGTTTATCGTTACGGATCGGGCAATGGAAAGAGCTATTCGCCGGTGAAGAATACAAATTGATCATAGCCAGAGCTCTCAATTATTGTGTGTATGAAAAGCGGGTGAAATACCACGTTGAAAGGAGCGATCCCCGGGATACCTTTTTATTCACGAGGCTTCATATTGTCGGTTATCTTATCACACACCGGATGGTTCACCTGGTACTGGAAAGTGAGCAATGGCTGACAAAGGAAGAGGAGAATAATATATTACAGAAACTTATCGACAGCTTGAATAACAAAATACAGGAAGCGATAGAGATCAGGGAAGACAAGAACATTCAGCAGTACGGCCCCAGCGCTTTAGATGATGATGATGATGATCAGGATTATGAGTTGCCGGATACCCGGATGCCATTGATGCATCTTATCGAAATGCCGCCCTTCGCCAACCATGTGCTGGTTAAACTGATTACAGGAACGGAAGTGGAATTGGGCCATTATAATCCGCAACTGGCGAGATTGAAAGACCATTTGCATAATTACCCGTTCTGTTCCGCTATCGATTATGGGGGCGCCAAAGGACCTGTATTAATATCAAAACCCGATTCGGTTCGATGAGAAAGAGAATTGAGATCATGTCAAGGCTTATGCAATGAAAATTAAAAACGTAGTATATTTTTTGGCATTGTTTTTTTTGCTTGAATGGGCTTATACTACCAAGATCAAACCTTTCATCAAGGCCGAATTCGGCCTGAAGGACGAAAAAAAGCCGAATGATGAGGATACCAGCGTATCAACAGGAGGGTTTATGTATGGCCTGGACATTTCAAAATGGCAGGGAGACGAAAGAGAACTGCTGGATAAAAAAAAGGATAGCCTGAGTTTTGTGATCTGCAGGGCCACGAATGGGAAAACTACAGACCCCGATTTTCTTGAAAATTGGCGCACGCTGAAACAAAAAGGATTGATCAGGGGAGCCTATCATTTTTATTTGTGTGACGAAGATCCCCTCGTGCAGGCCAGGAATTTTTTATCAGTGATCGACACGCTCCTGGAAACGGATCTGCCCCTGGCCATCGATATTGAAAGCCCGTATATCAACAAAAATTGCAAGAATATCATAGAAAATATACTATCCTTTATTAAGGCGGTGGAAGCAAAGACGAAACGGAGAATGATGATCTATGTTAATCTTTCAGACGGCGACCGTTTTTTGTATGATCACCGGTTTGCTGAATATCCGCTATGGGTGGCACACCCCAGCCCGGTTTTGAAAGCACCATCGGTACCCCGGGCCTGGAAGCAGGCAGGTTGGGTACTCTGGCAAAGATCGGATACGTATACAATAGATCGTATCGTGAATGATTTCGATGTTTTCAATGGTAATGCAGATAGTTTGAAAAGATTTATCAGGAACACACATTTGAAATGATCCCCATGGTAAGTCAGAAAAGATAAAATCATGATACATGTACCAAAATAAGAAAATGGCAGAAAAGGTAAATACCAACGCAGGAGTACCTGCAGCCCCGCTAAGAGCCGGTAATAACGCCGTCCCGCTGGTGGATCAGCGCCCGGCAACACTGCTGCAGCTCAAAGGATCAACGCTGCAACTGAAGAATGGAAAGAAAAAGAAAGGAGCGCCCGCTAAGGAATCGAAGGCCCAGCGTTCATTGAACAATATTGCGGCATACCGGGGAGGATGGTTTAAAAAGAATGATATCGACCTGGCAAAAATGCAGGAGTTCGTAAAAACATACCCAAACGGGATCCGCGGCCACGCATCCGGAGATTCGAGCAAGGGGGAACAGGGAAATACAGAAGCAGATTGCAACGCATATAAATCCTGGCACAGAGGTATATATGGCTGGAGATAAATATTTAGGTAACTAAACAATGACTGGGAAAACTAAGAGCTGAATATGTTGCAAGGCGCCAGCATAAGAGAAAATAAACACAGGTCTGCCTTATCAGTCAGGCCAGGCTTGTCGAATGCCGGCAGATCTGCTGTTCAATTGCACGACAACCGGTCCAGGTCGTACACCGCTTCTATGCCGGCAACATACCTTACAGACAACCGTAACCAGTCAATCATTCAAAAAAAAGAGAACAGGACCGGTTTACCCGATAACCTGAAATCCGGGATTGAAGATCTTTCCGGCTATTCAATGGATGATGTGAAAGTGCATTATAATTCTGATAAGCCGGCAGCGCTAAATGCCCATGCATTTGCCAAAGGAACAGATATACATGTTGCAAGCGGTCAAGAGAAACATTTGGCGCACGAAGCCTGGCATGTGGTGCAGCAAAAGCA
>JANOHQ010000276.1:0-22132 GCA_031406595.1 Chitinophagaceae bacterium | reverse complement strand
CTCCTTCAACCACTCGGACAAGTCTCCAGAAGGGGTGCAAAAATACTGGTTCGTCGCTCAGCAACCGAATAATTTTTCAGCATTCTGTGTGGTAATTTTTGCTATCGCTTCCGCGTCAACTCCTTTAATCTGCATTAGCGTCTCCACCACATACCTCAAATACCCCGGCTCATTTCTCTTCCCCCTATAAGGAACCGGCGCCAAATAAGGCGCATCTGTTTCCAGCACGATATGATCCAGGCTCACCGCTTCCATTACTTTATCCAATCCTGAGTTTTTGAAAGTGATCACTCCCCCGATCCCCAAATAAAAACCAAGCCCGATTATTTGTTGCGCCTGCTTTTCATCTCCCGAAAAACAATGAAAGACACCTTTCAATTTCCCCTTTTGATGTTCGGCCACCACCGCGATACATTCATCCGTTGCATTGCGTGAATGAATAGAAATGGGTATATCAAAATGCAGCGCCCATTCAATTTGTTCATGAAAAGCTGCATACTGTTGTTCGCTAAATGTTTTATCCCAATAAAAATCCAGCCCGATCTCTCCCACTGCTATAAAAGGTCTTTTATCCAGCCAGTCCCGGGCGATGGCCAGCTCTTCTTTATAATTGCCCTTGACCGAACAGGGATGCAGCCCCATCATGGAGATGCATTTACCGGGCTGTGCGGCTTCCAGGTCAACCTGGACCTGGTGCGTGGCTGAATCGATGGCCGGTAGCAGGATCTTTTTAACTCCCTCATTCACAGCTCTTTCCAGCATGGCGGCCCTGTCCCCGTCGAATTCGGGGAGATAAATATGGGAATGAGTGTCTATCATCATCATTTTCAGGGCTGTTTGAGGCAAAACTCCGCAAAAAATAGTAAGAAACCGTTAAACTTCCCCCAATAAAACCCATCTTAGACCTGTTCAATTAAATCAACTACTTAAAATTTTTTGTATGAAATCCAGGCTCAAGCTCACTCAATTGCTTACACTTTCCTTGTTTTTTGGCTTGTTGATGATCGTTTCCTGCCAAAAGGAAAACAGTCGTAATGGTACCGAAGACCAGCAGGAAATGGAAGCATCAAAAGTATCGGGTGAATCAGATACCGAAGCAGAGATCATCTACAACGGGATCTTTGATGACGCGATCGGCGTCAATGATGAAGTAGGAATTGGTGGTACCGGCGTATTTGGCCGCGTGAGCGCCTGTCCTGATGTGACCATTATCCGTTTGAATCCGCCGGATCTCTTTCCTGTCAGGGTTATCCTTGATTTTGGAGCCAATGGTTGCGTTGGCAATGACGGACACCTGAGAAGAGGAAAGATCGTTACGGAATATACAGGCCGCTTGTTGGTGCCTGGATCCATGGCGACAACCGAGTTTGTAGGATTTTATTTTGACAGTATAAAAGTGGAAGGCGTTCATAAGATCAAGAACACCAGCCCGACCCAGAATAACCCACCTGCCCGCCAGTTCACCGTCGATGTGATCAATGGCAAACTGACCCGGCCCAGCGGGAATTTCATCGAGTGGAACAGCCACAAAGTGATCACCCAAACAGAAGGCCTTGGTACTATCATCCCCCTTGATGATATTTTCAAAGTAGAAGGTAGTGCCCATGGAAAGGTAAAAAGGGGAGCGCTGATAGTGCTTTGGGAATCAGCTATCACCGAGCCTTTGGTCAAACGTTTTAATTGCCGCTGGATCGTTAGAGGAAGGGTTAGAACGACCCGGGCAACTGCCAATACAAACAGCCCCTGGGTGGCCGTTCTGGACTTTGGACAGGGCATCTGCGACAACCACGCAACACTCACGATCAACGGGGTAACCCATCAAATTACTTTGCCGTAATTAAAAAATTATTATACCTTTAAACCAGTTTTCATAGGGTACGGATTAAAAACGGGCCAGGGTTTCTACCCAGGCCCTAACTTTTTTATAAGGCTCTATAAATGATCAAATCGGTAGCCCATTCCGGAAAATGCAAGTAAAAATCGCGGAAGCACATATTCCAGCACCGGAAAAGCTTTTTCACTATCATGAAATACGATGATAGAACCAGGTTTAGTTTTGGTTATTACCCGTTGAAGACATTTTTCTTTTGCAACAGAATTGTCAAAATCCCCGCTTAATACATCCCACATTATAATTTTTGCTGATCTGTTTTTCATCGCTTCACCAATTCCTTTCGATTGGGATGATCGCAGTCGACCATAAGGCGGACGGAAAAGATCGGAGTGGATATATTGCGATGCGGTGGCCACATCGGCGAGGTAAGCAGTTGTGGTTGTTTTCCATCCATCCAGGTGATGATGGGTATGATTTCCTACCCGGTGTCCTTCCTCCCCGATGCGCTTATACATGACCGGGTATTCCGTCACGTTCTTACCGATACAAAAAAATGTGGCTTTGGCTTTATACTTTTTTAATTCATCCAGGACAAAAGCGGTAGCAGTGGGATGCGGTCCGTCATCGAATGTGAGGTACACGATCTTCTCCTTCGTATCCATATTCCACACCCGGCGAGGATAGATCTTTTTTAGCCACCAGGGTGTTTTGACGAAATAATTCATATACAGTTGCAAGTTACAGGAATTGCAAGGGTGTTGGGCTTCTGGCTGTTAGCAAGTGGACGATGAATCTATGATACATAGTGCTAACAGCTAAAGGCTAACCTCTAACAGCCTTGCGCCTTGTGCCTTCATCATCTATCTTTGCCCCCTATGGCTAAAAAAGTAAGGGTTCGTTTTGCACCAAGTCCTACCGGCGGTTTGCATTTGGGTGGGGTGAGGACCGTATTATACAATTACCTGTTTGCAAAAAAATATGGCGGTGATTTTTTGGTGAGGATCGAAGACACCGACCAGAGCCGTTATGTAGCCGGTGCCGAAGAATATATTTTTGATACGTTGAAATGGTGCGGACTGCAACCCGATGAAAGCGTACAGCATGGTGGCAGCTATGGTCCTTATCGCCAAAGCGAAAGAAAAGCAAGTTACCGTCAATATGCTGAGCAACTGGTAAAAGACGGCTATGCTTATTATGCCTTTGACACTACGGAAGACCTGGAAAAAATGCGGCTGGAACACAAGACTGAACAAAACCCCTCCCCGCAGTATGATCATACCGTGCGGATGAAGATGAGCAACTCACTGGTCCTTTCTACAGAGGAAACACAAAATAAATTGAGCGAAGGAACAAGACATGTGATCCGGATCAAAATGCCGGAGCAGGAAACCGTCTCCTTTACCGATATGATACGGGGTGAGATCCATTTCGAGACCTCGCTGGTAGACGACAAGGTATTATTAAAAGCCGACGGGATGCCTACTTATCACCTGGCCGTTGTGGTGGATGATCACCTGATGCAGATCAGTCACGCTTTCCGCGGAGAAGAGTGGCTGCCCTCTGCACCTGTACATATCCTGTTATGGAAATATTTATTCGGGCTGGAACACATGCCGCAATGGGCCCATTTCCCGTTGATACTCGGACCGAATGGTAAACTCAGCAAAAGAGATGGTGCCAAATATGGTTTCCCGGTATTCGCTATGAATTGGACAGATCCAAAAACGAATGAACTGATCGAAGGTTTTAAAGAAAAAGGATTTTTACCGGATGCTTTTATCAATCTCCTGGCCCTGCTCGGCTGGAATGATGGCAGCGAACAGGAGATTTTTTCCAAAGAAGAACTGGTGGAGAAATTTTCGATGGAAAGAGTGCATAGCGCCGGGGCAAAATTTGATTATGAAAAGGCAAAATGGTTCAATCATGAATGGATAAAGAGGTATGAAGTCGGAAGTCTGAAGTCGGAAGTCAAGACACTGTTTTCAAACAATAACATTACTGTCAGTGATGATGCTTTACTGGAAAAAGTGATCAGCCTTGTAAAGGATAGGTGTCACCTGCTCCCTGATTTTGTACAACAATCCTCCTTTTTCTTCCAGGCACCTGCAACACTGGATACAGATGCGGTAAAACCCAAATGGAATGAAGACAAAAAGAATTTCTTCATCGCCTATGCAGAAAAACTGGGAAGCACCGAATGGAACGCTGCTGGTTTGGAGAATAGTTTCAAAGACCTCGCCACCGAAAAAAGTATAAAACCCGGCGAGCTGCAATTACCCTTCCGGATAATGCTCGTTGGCGGCAAGTTTGGCCCCCCGGTATTTCATATTGCTGAATTGTTGGGTAAGGACGAAACGGTGAGCAGGATCAACACTGCAATAAATCTATTCTCCTGACCGTTAAACGATTTCCTGTTTAACCGGTCTGAAAATCCAATGAAAAAACTACTCCCCCTGCTTTGTTTAACGGCCCTGTTCGCCTGTAAGAAAGAATCTTCAACAGGAGGTGGTGGCATCATCCCGGTCACCGATAGTTTTACTGTTGCTGTGGCAAATGGTTATGGCTCCGGCAAATACAAGACCGGCGATACCGTACATATTTTCAGCGTTGCTTACAGTACCAGCCAGTTATTTGATACGTGGACCAGTACTGACGCTTCCCTGCTGAACGGGAAAGACGAGTGGCATACCTGGTTTATCATGCCGGCAAAAAACCTGGCTTTTACGGGTAGTATTAAAAACATTACACCAGTTACATTGGTGCTGGAACAAATCCGCGGTCGTGATCGTTTCAAACCTGTCTATTATTTTTTCCCGCCCGGGCATAAAGGGTTTGTTTTATTATTACATGGTTCGGGTGGAACTGCACAACATTTTGTAAGCAGCTACGAATACCAGCAATTGATCAAAGACCTGGTGACCGATAATTTCGGCGTTATTGTTACAGAAGCAGAGGAAGCCACTACCGGTATCGATGCGAATGGTGATGGCAAACTCCGCTGGGAAACCCTTCCTTATGATTCTTTGACCAACGTGGATTACGCCAATATCAAGATCATTACCGATACTTTTTATAACCGGGGAGTTACCAATCGTAGCAAACTACGTTATTCAGCAGGCATGAGTAATGGCGGAAATTTCTCTTCTTACTTGTCTGCCTTGTTTAGTTATAAAGCCGGGATCAGTTATTGTGCCCCTTCCGGTGCACCGATCGCAACGATCTCCACCACTCCTCTCCAGTTCTGCATGGCCCGGTTTGACAATCATGAGAACGTAGGGCCTACCGGCAATGCGAACGCTTTGGCCAATTCGCAAACGCTAACCAGTCGTGGCATCTGCAGCAAATATTTAATGCAGGAGCATTCTCCATTATATCCCGAGCGATTTGCACGTAAAGGCGATATCACTATTGCTAAATCCATTGCACTTTTCAACGAATTAAAAAGCAAGGGTTTTCTCAATAGTAAAAATTATTTTACGGGTTTCTCCGAAGCATTGACCACTGCCTACCAGGCCAACCCCGGTTCCTTCCCGGAACTGAATAGTTTAACGGTATTACAAAAACTAACAGTAATTGAACAGATCGACCTGGCCGTCTCCGACCACCAGATGTTCAGTGATTACAACCGGGCTACCCTGAAGTTCCTGAATACCCAATGTCTTTAATCGCTTTACACGGTTTCCTGTATTTTCGCATCATATCTTTCCTGTATGAGCAGACCTGTCAGGGTATTGGTGGCTAAAGTTGGACTCGATGGCCACGACCGTGGAGCCAAAGTGATCGCCACTGCATTGAGAGATGCAGGGATGGAAGTCATTTATACCGGTCTCCGGCAAACTCCCGAAATGGTAGTCAACGCCGCCTTGCAGGAGGATGTGGATGCCATCGGTATCAGCATCCTTTCCGGCGCCCATATGACGGTATTCCCCAAAGTGATCGATATGATGAAAGCAAAAGGCATGGATGATGTATTGCTTACAGGTGGCGGCATCATCCCGGAAGAAGATATGAAAGCCCTTCATGAGCTGGGTGTAGGAAAATTATTTGCCCCCGGTACTCCAACTTCCGAGATCAGTGATTATATTACAACCTGGGTAAAAGAACATCGCAGCTTCTGAGTCGCACTGCCATAACGATCGCTTCCTGAATTTTTATTTCCTGTTTATTGTTTTATAATTTCATCACTATATGGAAGATCATTCGCTATTAGCTGATTACCATGAACAGCCGGGGGTCTGGGATGAGATGTTTGCGGCAGGTGGTATACGTTCCACCTACCAGAAATTCGTATCGGCTATCCAGAACCTCTCGGCGGATGAAATGACGCATAAAGATGAGCTGGCCAAAAAATTGTTCATGAGCCAGGGGATCACTTTCACTGTGTACAGCAGTGGCGAAGGGATCGAAAAGATATTCCCGTTTGATATTATCCCCCGCATCCTGGAAGCAGCCGAATGGAAAAATATTGAAGAAGGGATTAAACAACGGCTGAAAGCACTGAACATCTTCCTGAAAGATATTTATCACCAGCAATTCATCATCAAAGACGGGATCGTTCCTGCGAAACTTATTTACTCCTGCCCCAATTATGTCCGCCAGATGGTGAATGTGAATGTTCCTTTTGATATCTATACGCATATCTCGGGTATTGATCTTATCCGCGATCATGACGGTACTTATTTTGTATTGGAGGACAACCTGCGCACGCCTTCCGGGGTTTCCTATATGCTGGAGAACCGAAGTATTACCTACCGGATCTTTCCCGACCTCTTGCCCAAGAACAAGGTCCGGTCAGTAAAAGATTACCCGGATCTGTTGCTGAAAAACCTGGTAGCATTGGCCAACCGTCAGCAAAGTAATCCTACCGTGGTGTTGCTGACGCCCGGTATTTTCAACTCGGCTTATTTTGAGCACACAACGCTTGCCCGCCTCATGGGGATCGAACTGGTGGAAGGCAGCGACCTGGTGGTAGACGATCACAAGGTCTACATGAAAACGACCCGGGGTCTGAAGCAGGTAGATGTGATCTATCGGCGGGTAGACGATGATTTTATCGATCCGCTGGTATTCCGCTCAGATAGTATGCTGGGTGTACCCGGTATATATGGCGCATACCGAACCGGCAATGTGGCGATCGTTAATGCGATGGGCAATGGAGTAGCAGATGACAAAGCAGTTTACTCTTATGTGCCGGACATGATCAAATACTACCTGAACGAAGCACCGATCCTGAAAAATGTTCCCACCTACCAACTGGCTGTTCCGGAGAACAGGAAGATCGTCTTTGAAAATATGGACAAGATGGTTATCAAAAAAACAAATGAGTCGGGTGGCTACGGGATGCTGATCGGGAGTGCCGCAACAGAGAAACAGATGGAAGATTTTAAAGTGGCGATCACAGATGATCCGAGGAGTTTTATTGCACAGCCCATAATCAGCTTATCGTCCGGACCCTGCTATATCAATGGGATCTTACAACCGAGAAGGTTGGATCTGCGGCCTTATGCTTTATACGGTCCCGATGGCATTTCGATCGTTCCGGGTGGATTGACAAGAGTGGCGCTGAAAGAGGGTTCGCTGGTAGTGAATTCTTCGCAGGGAGGAGGGAGTAAGGATACCTGGGTTTTAGGATAGAGTGAAAATCGAAATAAGAAATAAGGAACAAAAAATAAGAAATTAGAAAGTGATGGAACAAAGACACATTCATTCATCTTTACAATCGCTGGATACGACGAGAAAACCAGGCGGAGAAAGAGATTTCAAAATTTCGAAATTGTACTTTTCAAAAGTATTACATGCTAAGCCGGGTAGCTGATTCCATCTTCTGGTTGGCCCGCTATATGGAGCGGACCAATGGTATGCTGCGGGTGCTGCGTACCAATTATATTTCTTCCCAGGATGAAGTAAAGGATTTCAGCTGGCAGGTGTTGTTGCGCAATTACAGCGATGCACCTGCCGGTAAAATAAAGACCATCGGCAACGATTCGGTAAAAGTGCTGGAACATTTATTGCTGGATAAGAACAACGGTGCTTCTGTTTATAATACGATCACCCGCTCCCGTGAAAATGCGAGGGCAGTTCAGGATCATATTACGAAAGAAGTATGGCAATGCCTGAACGATTACTACCACCTGATCCGTGACAAAAGCATTCAAAACCAGATCCTGCGTGGCGACCCGGTAACTTCCCTCGACTCACTGATACATCATGGAATGCTCTACCATGGTACGGTAGATGTGACCATGGCAAGAGGCGAAGGCTTTACCTACCTGAACCTCGGCAAATTCCTGGAGCGAGCCATTTTGTCGGCCGATATGCTGAATATCAAGCTTACCGAACTCAACTATGATCTTGAACATCCTGTTGAAGTGCCGGCACTGCGTTATCTTTTATACTCTTTATCCGGGTATGAATTATACCTGAAGACCCACCGGGGTAATTTCCAGGTGGAACCCGTGTTGCAACAGATACTGTACAATGATAATTTCCCTCACTCGGTAGCCTATTGCCTGAAACAGCTTTGCCGCTATTTTGAAAGACTGGAAACAGAAAGTCTGCCGGAGAGTTACACGCAACTGGAATTCCTGATCGGCCGCACCATGAACCATGTTAAATACAGTAGCGTGAAAAGTACCGACAGTGAAGCGGTGAAAAAATTATTGCAGGAAATAAGAGAAGAGCTGCTGGGGATCGCCGCTTCCTTTAATCATTATTATTTTGGCAATTCATGAATTGAAACCATTTTACTACTATGCCCGGATACCGCATCAAACATATCACCCGTTATTCTTATCCCTCCGCCGTGATCGACAGTGCCAACCAGGTGATGTTATTTCCGCTGGATGATGAAACGCAGGAACTCAAAAAACATGATCTCCGGATCACCCACCAGCCGTCAGTAGAAGTCTTCACCGATTATTTCGGGAATAAAGTAGGCATTTTTTCCGTGGTCAGGCCGCACTACGAGCTCACTATTGAATCAGTGATCGAAGTGATCACCCAGGAGATCAAACTCCCGGATACAAACCTTGATGCCGGAACACAGTGGGATAATCTTGAGGAGATCCGGGAACAGTTTCCGTATATGGATTTCCTTTCCGGAGAGCAGGCCGACCGTGACACGGAGATATCTTCCGTTGTTTTGTCGGTACTGGATAAAAGTCTTTCCCCTTTCACCATCGCTGGAAAAATATCCTCTTTTGTTTATGACAATTTCGAATACAGGAAAGGCGTGACCAACATCGAAACCGAGGTGGAAGAGATATGGAAGCTCAGGGCAGGCGTATGCCAGGATTTTGCTCATGTATTACTTGTAATGCTTCGGATCATCGGTATCCCTGCACGGTACGTAAGCGGCTATATCTGTCCCAAAGGCCAGGAGCTGCGTGGCGAAGGCGCTACCCATGCCTGGGTAGAAGCCTATATTCCTCTTCATGGTTGGATCGGATTTGATCCAACGAATAACTGTATCGCCAGTGACCGGCATGTACGTTTGGCCATTGGCAGAAATTTTTCTGACTGCACACCGGTCAAAGGAACATACAAAGGATCGTCGGAGCATACACTCGAAGTTTCTGTTACCATCGACAATGATGGCGAAAAAAAGGAAGCCACTACCCCCGCCGGCCCGGTCTTTACCTACCGGGTATCCAACCCCGGTTTACCGGACAATTCCTACCGGAAATTTATGGAAATCCAGCAGCAGCAATAAAAAAAACCTGCCAAAGCAAGGCATTCATCGATAAGGCTTATGATTATAGTTAATGAAGACTATAGTTAACCAGGGCATGGCTGTCCCCGGCGGAAGAAGTGGTTAGTACCAGGCCGACACCATCCGCATAATAATACTGGGTGAAAAAATTCAGTGGCATCAGGCTCCCGTTCATGATCAGCTTATTCTCACCTTCGATGCACAGGACATTATCATATGTTTTGCCTTCCACTTCTTTGCTGATCCCCGCTTCCTTTACGGTCATCACCAGGATACAGTCCAGCCCATTGGCTTTGAATTTGACTTCCCAGGTCTGGCCGGGTTGCGGGTCAGCGCTGATCCATTGCTGGAAATTACCTGTTTCCAGGGCATCGGTCACCAGGGCATCGCCTTCCTTCCTGACAATACTGCTGGTTCCGGCAGCGCTGTTATGCATGGTAAAATCATTACCGCTGGCACCGGTTACCCTGTTGGTATAAGTGCTTCCGTCTTTCTGTTTGTATTGCCACTCGTTATTCGCTGCCAGGGGATAATAATTCATTTGCTTGACTGATTTATATCAAAATAAGGTAGCGGGTCAGTTTGAATTTTGCCGACAATGATACCGAAGTTGTCATCCTGAGCACAGCGAAGGATAAGATGGAGATTTGATGCTTCTATTTCTTCGTAGCATCACCTATTCCTCAGACCTTCGGTCGCAAGCTACGCTTGTGTTCGGAATGACATTGAGTAACTAAATTTCAAACTGACCCACTACCCAAAATAAGGCTTTCCCGGCCAATTGAAAAGAAAGTACTTAACAAACGGCATTCGCGGTTTAGTGAATGGTAAGAAATGGAATGGCTACTACCTCATAAGAGCCATCACTTCTTCCTTCCCCTCGCAATCCATGCGATGCCCTGGGATCCGCCCCTGAATTTTTGCGGGGGCAAGGCTGCCATTGCCTAAACAGGAACTGCCAGAGACTAATTGGAGTCGGGTTGGGCGGCCGGGTGCTTCTATCTTCACAGGGTTGATCACTGCTATTTATTCTATTATAACCCGGCAAACATGAAATGGAACAAGGAAAAAATAACGGATGTCCTGATGATGCTGATACTGGCTGCCGCGGTGACCTTACTGGCGATCATTCTTTAAAATATTGGTGGATCTTCGGACGGTTCAAAGCTGTGCCCATGGGTGCAGCTTTCTTTTTATCGTTACTTTTGACAAAATTAATGCAGCATGTTCCAATCTTTACTGACCTCTCTTGAAAATGGAATTTATACCATCACCATCAATCGCCCCGATAAACTGAATGCACTGAATAAAACAGTATTCGATGAACTGAACAAAGCACTGGATGAGATACAGCAGGATGCCGCAATAAGATCCGTGATTATTACTGGTGCAGGTCCCAAAGCTTTTGTAGCCGGTGCTGATATTTCAGAGTTTGGCGGGCTGAATAAAACTGAAGCTATGGCACTGGCAAAAAGAGGACAGGATACATTTGCACGAATAGAGAATTCAACCAAACCTATCGTTGCGGCGGTGAACGGATTTGCATTGGGTGGCGGCTGCGAGCTGGCGATGAGCTGTCATTTCAGGGTTGCATCCGAGAATGCAAAATTCGGTCAGCCGGAAGTGAACCTGGGCCTGATCCCCGGCTATGGTGGTACGCAGCGATTGGTACAACTGGCAGGTAAAGGAAAAGCGATGGAATTGCTGCTATCAGCTCAACTGGTCGATGCGAATGAAGCAAAACAGCTCGGCCTGGTGAATTATGTGACCACCGCTGAAACCTTACTGGAACATACAAGGAAGATCCTCGATATCATCAACTCAAAAGCTCCGCTGGCAGTTGCCGGTTGCATCAGGGCGGCCAATGCTGTATATGATGAATCAAAAGATGGTTATGCTTTGGAGATCGAAGAGTTTGGAAATGCTTTTGCTACAGAAGATATGAAAGAAGGAACATCGGCCTTCCTTGAAAAAAGAAAAGCGGTATTTACCGGGAAATAAGATCTATTTAAAATAATCCTCCGGTAATACCCGTATCGTTTTTACAAACCGGCTCCTGTAATATTTCTCGAACGGAGTAATGACCACCCCCAGTCCATTTTTCCCCGAGGTAGAATGAATGAAACTGATCGTACTGTCACGGATACTTTCAATGATCCCCATATGACCGACGATTCGGATCGTACTGTCGGTGCCGGTAAATAAGACAATGTCGCCGGGTTTTGCCTCAACCAGGTCCAGCTCCCGGCCATAATAAGTAAAATCAACGGATGAACGGGGTATGCTCACCCCAAAATGGTTGAACACATAAGTAATGAACCCGGAGCAATCAAATCCTTTCGCGGGATCGGTTGACGCATAGAGATATGGAATGCCTTGTAAGGTCCGGGCAAAGGCAAGCAATGAATCAGGATGCAGACCGGTGGTAAGCGGCTGCAATACCGGCCGGACAGTGTCGACCGCTTCAGTGTTGTCGTCTGCGATCCAGGCTGTATCGGCAACTGGCTCCTGGATAACAGGCTTTCTTTCCCCGCAAGCGGAAACCAGGATCATTGCTATCGCCACCAGGGTAGTTTTCATAATGAGTTATTGTTCCACCAATTTTTCATCGATCATATAGGCCGCTACGGCACTTACATTGTCGCTTCCTACCGGGTCATCCAGGTAAACGCGGAAGGAATTAATATTCTTTGCCGGGAACGTTAGTATTCTTTTCTTACCCACACTGGTCCCGCTTATTTCACTGATGATCTTATTATCCCGGTAAAAAACGATCTTGAAGTTTCGGATACTTTGCCCCAGGTGGATTGCTTCACGCAGAATAATGCAATTGATCTTTACCCGCTGGGGAAACTCCACAATAAAATTCTGCAGGTTGGCCCCAAATGCTCCGCCTTCTTTGTCAACGGACCGGAACGTAACCTCTTTGGGCGCAAACTGGTAAAAGATATTAGCGTTCTTCAACAGGTTCTCATTAAAATTCACATCCCGCAGCCTTTTGAACTCAGTCAATGTATTACTGTCTTTCACCGGTATCAGTCCACGACGATCCGGGGGAACGTTCAATAAAAGATTGGCCCCTCTGCCAACTGATTTCAACCAGATATTGAAGAGCTGTTGCGGTGTTTTTACCTTATTGTCTTCCGCCGCATGCCAGAACCAACCGGGCCTTATGCTTACATCACATTCGGCAGGTATCCATCTTTTCCCTTCATAATTACCATGGTTCAATGTGTCTGTATGCGGAGCGCCAAGTCCCCGGGTAAATCCATCGGGGTTTAAAAAATTCCAGTTAGGATCTCCTGCGATACCGTTCTCATTGCCGGTCCAGCGTATATCAGGACCAATATCACTAAAGACAACCGTTTTGGGTGAGAACTGTTTAACCGTATTCTCGAATCTCTTCCAGTCATATAACTGCTTTTTGCCATTCGGGCCTTCTCCATTGGCCCCATCCCACCACATTTCAAATATGGGTCCATAATTAAGGAAGATCTCTTTCATCATTCCTACAAATATGGTATTGTATTTCTCTGTTCCATAATCCGGATGATTTTTATCCCAGGGAGACAGGTAGACGCCAAATTTTAACCCGCCTTCCCGGCAGGCCAGTGACAACTCTTTTAATACATCTCCTTTCCCACCTTTCCATTTACTTTCTCTCACTGTATGTTTGGAAAAATTACTGGGCCAGAGACAGAATCCATCATGATGCTTGGCTGTAATGATAATGCCCCTGGCACCGGCGGCCTTTGCAGTATTCACCCATTGACGGCAATCCAGCTCTGTTGGGTTGAACATGTCCTCTGGTTCAGTACCCGAACCCCATTCCTGGTCACTGAACGTGTTAGGGCCAAAATGAACAAATAGATAAAATTCTGTTTCATGCCAGGCCAGTTGTTGCTTGGTGGGAATGGGCGACTGGTAATTGCTTTGGGCGGTTGCAGTCATTCCTGCGATGATAAGGGCGGATAACAGTAATGTTTTCATACAAGTCATTTCATCTGTTTATTTTTTATGCAAATATTTGTCAGATGTTATTCGCCATAAAAATTATCATCGTTTTTATATAAATTACTCGATAATTTTTATGGCTCATTTCTTCATTTTAAATACATAGAGTATTTCATCGGCTATTGGGTGAGTAGCGGTATAGGTATAACCTATCAGGCGGGCTATTGTTTGAGCGAATTGTTGCTGGTAAAGTTGCATCTCAGTACTCAGCTCACCCCTTACTGGTGTATCAGGCCCTATCACAGCAAACCATATCTCGTTTGACCCCTCCACTTTATTATTATGGCTTGTCCATTTTTCTTTTTCCGCATCCCCGCGACCATGATCTACCGTGATCAATAATGTTGTCCTGTTCTTGTACTGCGGGTCGGTCTGCACAAAGTTCCAGATCTCCCTGATCCAGGCATCTACCTGCCTGCCTGCATCCAGGTAAGAACGATACTGCCCGGCATGCGCCCATTCATCCGTTTCGCCGTAGGCAATGTACAATACTTTCGGTTTCCGGGTTTTTAAAAATTCCATCGCCCCGTAATGCGTGAACACATCTAAACATTCATCCTCACCCCAGGGTTTATAGGCATCTTTCAGCATCGCATTCATCAGTCTTTCGTTGGCATTGGGATTTTTTCCTCCCAGCTTATCAAAAGCGGAAACGACCGGGATCCCGCTTCGTTCCTCGTTAAGTATTCTTCCAAATGCTTCCCAGGCCCCAAAAGCCGCCACTTTCCCTTTTAGCCTGGGTTGTTTATTTAAAAATTCCAGCACTGTTGTGTTCGGATTTGCTGGATGAGCATTGCTATTGATGCTCGTATCGGCATAGCCGGTAAAGATCTCGCTGTACCCGGGATAACTGAACCAGAAAGGATTGGCATTGTCCACCTTGCTTCCCAGCATGCGATTGCCAAAGACCTGTCCTTTTGTAACCACTATACTCCAGAGAAAAGGCATGATTTTTTTTCTTCGTTCCGCCTCCGAAGCAGCCCAATAATTCTTATAAATATATTCACTGTCGCCCTGGTTGAATTTGGCATTATTGGCAATAGCAGAGTCCATTCCTTTGAACACTTCCTGCCAGCGAAAACCATCCGTGGTGATGATAATGATATTATCTGTCTGTCGCTGTGCAGATGCCTGTACCGAAAGAACTACGAGGAAAATGGTTATAAATTTTTTCATCCATTCTTTATTTAAGTTCAATAATACGAATTATTCCAGGGTTGTCTTCTCACTGATCGTCGCTGCCTTCACCTGGTGAATATCAAAAAAGGTGATCCTGTTCTTTCCCTTTTTCAGCCAGCCTGCAACTGCTCAAAAGCATTTTCGTGACCCAATTTAAGGGAAGATTGTAGATTTTAGATTGAAGATTTATGCTGGTGCAGCACTGATCCGTAAAATCTTTAATCTTCCCTCTGCAATCTAAAATACCCGATTTGGTTTACCTTTGCGGGACTTTGATTTTCACTAAATAATTACACCTATTTATATGGAATACAGGATCGAAAAAGACACTATGGGCGAAGTAAAAGTGCCCGTGGATGCGTATTACGGCGCACAGACCCAGCGCAGCATCGACAATTTCAAGATCGCACAGGATATCAACAGGATGCCCAAAGAGATCATCGAGGCATTTGCCTATCTCAAGAAAGCTGCGGCGATCACCAACCAGGAAGCCGGTGTATTACCCAAAAACAAATCTGTGATGATCGGCAAGGTCTGTGATGAGATCCTTCAACGAAAACTGGATGATTATTTCCCGCTGGTGGTATGGCAAACAGGAAGCGGCACCCAAAGCAATATGAACGTGAATGAAGTGATCGCTTACCGGGGGCATGTGTTGAAAGGAGGCAAATTGACCGACAAGGAAAAATTCCTTCACCCCAATGACGATGTAAACAAATCACAGTCTTCGAATGATACGTTCCCGACAGCCATGCATATCGCGGCTTATAAGATATTGACGGATCTCACCATTCCCGGTATCAAAAAATTACGGGATACTCTGGCAAAAAAAAGCAAGAAATACATGAAAGTGGTGAAGATCGGCCGCACCCACTTTATGGATGCCACACCGCTGACGGTGGGCCAGGAATTCAGCGGCTATGTATCGCAACTGGATCATGGATTAAAAGCGATCAAAAATTCCCTGTCGCATTTAAGTGAGCTGGCTCTCGGTGGTACAGCAGTAGGCACCGGCATTAACACTCCTGGTGGTTATGCAGAGAATGTGGCGAAACATATTGCCAAACTGACCGGTTTGCCTTTTGTAACAGCCGAAAATAAATTTGAAGCGCTGGCAGCCCATGATGCCATCGTGGAAGCACATGGTGCTTTGAAAACCGTGGCGGTGAGTTTAATGAAAATAGCCAATGATATACGCATGTTATCTTCAGGGCCACGGAGTGGTATCGGTGAGATCTTTATTCCCGATAATGAACCCGGTTCTTCGATCATGCCGGGCAAGGTAAATCCCACGCAATGCGAAGCATTGACGATGATCGTGGCACAAGTGCTGGGGAATGATGTGGCGATCAATATCGGTGGTGCTACCGGTCATTTTGAATTAAATGTCTTTAAACCGGTGATGATCTACAATTTCCTGCACAGCGCCCGGCTGATCGGCGACGGCTGTGTTTCATTCAATGATAAATGTGCCATCGGCCTGGAGCCGATCGAAGCCAATATCAAAAAACATGTGGACAATAGCCTGATGCTGGTAACGGCGTTGAATACAAAGATCGGCTACTACAAAGCAGCCGAGATCGCACAAAAAGCGCATAAACAAGGCACTACATTAAAAGAGATGGCGGTCAAACTGGGTTATGTCACACCGGAAGAATTTGATGCCTGGGTAAAACCAGTGAACATGGTAGGCAAGCTGAAAGCGTAATTCGTAAAATTCCTATCGTAAAAGGCCGGGAAATTTCCGGGGCGATCATTATTTATTCCGTAAAATTTGCAGATATGGATCGTTTGGTACTATCTTAACATATCGAGAATCCAAACCCTTTTGTAAACTAAAAAAATCCTTACAACTATGAAAAGTAACGGCCACCCTTCACTTTACTTTTCCCCGCATTCGCTGAAGTCCCAGAAACAGGGAGCATCAGTAAAACCACTTTCCGAGTCTCCTTACCTCAGAGCTGTATTGTCTGAAAAGACAATCACCAGGCCCGGCAGGCTGTTGTCTATGGGCAACTCCAGCATGGCTGCCGCTTTACGTTATATTACTCAAAGTAAATAACGGATAAGGAGTCGAACGAATGGTTGATCACTAGAGTAAACCCAGAGCATAACCCCTAAAACAAAAACCTCCGCCAGCTGGCGGAGGTTTTGTGATTTAGTTTACTGCGGCAAGCAAGTATTCTCTTATAGTTTTATGAATTTTTCGATCTGAACTTCTATTTCATTGCCATTGTATAATTTCAACAGGTAACTGCCTGGCTTAAGGGAGGAGATATTGATGGTAAAATCATTCCGGAAGCTTGTTTCCTCTTTCAGTACCCGTCCGCTGATATCACAGATCTTTACCAGCAACGGTTTACGAAGCTCTTTTTTACCATGAACATTTATGATATCACTGGCAGGATTAGGATAGATCTGCACCAGGTCTTTTACAAGGGCAGGTCCGCTTCTTGGATTATTTGTTATCGGAAGAGTCAGCAATGTTTTATAGGTTAACCGCAATATCTTACCACCGTCCTTTGTGGCAGTGCTGGACCCGTCAAATCCACCCGTTGGTCCTGAAGTGGAACCGGTGCTGTCCATCACCACCCACATCGTGCCGCTATTCGCTTTAGGATTAATGGCCACATCTCTTACCCGCCATCCATGCAATAAAGGAAAAGTATCCACTGTGTTCAATGAAGACGAGCTGTCTACATAGGAGCCATCTGATTTTAATTTCAACCGGTACATCCCATATTTCAGCGAAGTGACCAGCAAGGAGTTTTTCCAGCCAGGAATGCTACCCTGGTAAATATCAATACTGGAAGGTGCAATGGTTCCCCAACCAAAGATATTGGAGCCATCCGCGGGTATGGTAGACGCTGGCCAGTTGAACGTAGCAAATAAAGGACGCTGCATACTGTTCGTAGTCGCCCAGGTATCTTCGAAATGGGTTACCAACTGATTGGCCAGCCGGTCATTATTGGCAAATCCATCCCCATCACGGTAATTATTATCAGTAGACATACCCGCTACTTTCGGCCATCCATAGTTGGTAGCAGGTAGAATGCTGTTTACTTCATCGTCAGTTTTATCACCATGCTCTGAACTGTACAAGCGCCAGGTGCCATTTACATTTCCCCATACCAGCCCCTGCGCATTCCGGTGCCCGAAACTGTACACAGGTGTCTTCAGCATATTGAAGGCGGTGACACTGTGAAAGAAAGGATTATCATTCGGGATCCATTGTCTCCAGGTATTATAATCATGTGCTACCGAGTAAGAAGGATCTCCATCTGGTTCTGTATTCAGGCGAAGCACTTTTCCCTCGCAGGTATCCCTTGTCTGTGCATAGTTGGTACGGCCATCATTATTAAACTGGCCCGCTCCCATATCACCGATGGTATAATATAATTTATACTCATTATCGGGTCCTTCCGTAAAGGGGCTGATCGTAAGTCTTCCTGAATTATGGTCGTTACTACCGGGAAGATTGGATAACACCGTATCCATAATGGTGAGCGTATCTTTTAATGGCATGTAAGGATTATCGGGATCTGTTGCAAAATAGAAACGGCAACGGACGATCTTTGCTTTGAAGATACAGGGAGCACCGCTGCTACCATTCGGGCAGGATTGCTTTTTATATACATAGGAAAGATAAACCCATCGTTTGTTGATATTGGTATTAAACTCAGGATGTATGGCCAGTCCCTGCATACCTCCCTGGGGCCAGCGGTTGGATGACCGGTCAAAATTTATCTCCCCTACACCCAATGGTATCTTTAATACTTGTTGTGGCGCAACATTTTTCTTTGACTGGTTACGGTCAAAAGAAATTCTGAGCACACGATAACCTCTCGCTTCTGTGATCCATAATGAATCATCAGGACCATAAGTGATCTCCCAGGGATAACCCAAATTCTTTGCAACCGTATCGATATTGAACAAAAGGGTCGTAGAATCAACTACGGCCTGTGCACGGACTGGCATTCCTGCCGATAAAAAAATACACACAATTAAAAAAGAGAGTAGAGGTCTTTTCATAGAAGAGGATTTAATGGTTAAAAATAACAAGAAGAAACAGTCATATCAATAGGGGTTTTACCTGTAAAAAGGCGGGGTACTTGTGCATGTGTAGTAAGCATAAATTCCTATTGACATTGGTTACTCATTCACTTACTTTTAACTTCTGACAAGCTACCCTTAAGACCGTTTTAATCCGAATCTGTGAAACCCAATATCCGTCTATGAGAATATTTTTACCAATGCCGACTGCGGGCTTGAAAGTTGTTCTGTTAAGTACCGGGCTTTTATTTTGTCATGGCTTATACGCCCAGGTCCCCGCCAATGATAACTGCGCTACTGCTGTACTATTGACCTCTAATTCATCCTGTTCTACTACTACAGGGACTGTAATAAATGCCACCAGTTCAGGTGTAGCTGTAGCTCCTTGTACCGGTAATCCGAATGATGATGTCTGGTACAGGTTTGTAACCAGTTCCACCGATCATACGATCACACTGGGTAGTATCGGTGCCAACCTGAATACATCCGGACCGAGAGTGCAACTGTTCTCCGGAACCTGTGCAGGTCTTGCTCCGGTGGCTTGCGGTACTACGGTTATTGCAAGCACTACCCTGGCCAGAAATACTACGTACTATATCCGGGTATATTCAGCAGGAGCAACAGCTCTCACCAGTAATGCAGGATTTACTATTTGCGTTACACATCCTGCTGCTCCCACGCCACAAATAGACCTGAGAAAAAGTTTTATCAATATCAGCAAGCCCACCGGGGGTACTGTTGAAACAAATGATATACTGGAGATCCGGGCTTCTGTAGTGGTAAGAGCCGCATCTTTTGACAGTTGCCGTTTCACCGATGTTGTGCCCACCGGTACAACCTATATACCTGGTTCTTTAAAGATAATTACCAACGAAGGGATAACTTATAAGGCATTTACAGATGCCCAATTCGATGCCTTCAATGATGAAGGCTGGGTCAGCGGGTCCGCTATTACGATGAACCTTGGTTACCGGCAGATCGACCAGCCGGCTACTGTTACACGGCGTGGAAGGATCAGGAACAATAACGGGCATAAACCTTCTTTTTACAACAGCACTTGTATCCTGGTGGCATCTTACCGCGTACAGGTGAGTGCTGCTTTTAGTACAACGATCAATACAGGTGGCGGCACCGTTACTTATACCACCGCTCCCCCCGCAGTGACAACCTTCACTTTCCCGGCAAGCCCGGTGATGGTATACAACAACTATGGTATCTGCTCGAATATAGTAGGTGTAAATGCACTTGGTACAGAAACAAATGGGACATTCAGCAGTGGTAATTTAAAGAACCGCGGTGCTTCCGCTAATGTACCCATTGGCTATACATACAATAATTTCAGTTGTAGTTCACCGCAGGATTATTATTATGGTATTGCCAACAATACAGGCGGGGGTGTTTACACCACTTCCAATGCATGGCCCATACCCGATGGCAGTTGTTCTGCCACACCTACCACGCACCGTGTATTTACATTGTGGGATGTGATCGGTGATCATACCGGTGCTACCGATCAAGCGCTGGGAAACCCGGCAGCAGATACAACGGCCGGAGGTACCGGCGGGTATATGCTGATCATCAATGCCGCGTTTCGTATCGACTCTGCCTTTAATCATACCATTTTTAGCGGGCTTTGTCCCAATACCTATTACGAGATATCCTGCTGGATGCGGAATATCTGTTCGAGGTGCGGTTGTGATTCGAATGGGGTGGGTGCTACCGGCGGGGGCTATATCCATCCTCCTTCGGGAGATCCGGCTGGTGTTCGTCCCAATCTTGCTATCGCCCTGGACGGTGTTCGCTATTATACATCAGGCGATCTGCCCTATAATGGTCAATGGGTAAAGAAGGGATTTACATTCCGGACAGGTCCCTCACAAACAGGTTTCACCATGCGTTATTACAACAATGCACCTGGTGGTGGTGGTAACGACTGGGCACTCGATGATATATCGATCGTTACCTGTTCACCCGAAATGAATTACGGACCCAGCCATAACCCGATTGTCTGTGATAGTAACTCCGTACTGCTAACGGATACGATCCGGTCATTCTTTGACAACTATACCTATTATAAATGGCAGCGAAGTACCGATGGAGGCCTCACCTGGACTGATGTAACAGCAGCAATAGGGCCTATCATTCCCACATTGATTGCCGGAGAATGGACCTATATAGCCAGTTATACCGTGCCGCCAGCAATGGCCTATATTGCAAATGCGGGTGATGTGTACCGCGTAGTAGTGGCAACTACTTCCACCAACCTGGCCAGTTCCAGTTGTAACTTCACCGATGCGGGTCCTTTTATAACATTAAACATCATTGATTGCGGAAACCTGCTCAGTGCTGAGCTACTCTCTTTCTCGGGACGTAAACAAAATGAACGGGCTGTACTGAAATGGGTGACCACCCGCGAAGATGAACAACTCGTATTCGATATTGAAAAAAGTACGGATGGCGTCAATTTTACTCTTTCGGGAACAGTCAACAGCTATAATGACCCCGGAGCGGAACAAAACAGTTATAGTTTCACTGACCCTGTACCATTAAACGGCAAGACCTATTACCGCATAAGGATGAAGAATAGTGCGGCACAGTCGTTGTATTCAAGAACGATACAGTTGGCGGGCGACAAGGAAACTCTTTCCTTTGTTTCGGTCATCAATCCTTTCGCACAGCAGCTTGTGTTTGATATTATTACTGGTGAAAGCGGGAAAGCGGAAGCAGAACTGATCGATGCTGCCGGGAAAACGGTGAAGAAGGTTTCTTATGTTGTCGCCGAAGGCATGAACCGCTTGCGTGTCGACGATACGGAACTGTTAGCAGGAGGCATGTATTTCCTGCGGGTAAAACTCGGGATGTATACCATCCAGAAAAGAGTGATGAAACAATAATAAACGGAGAAATAAAACTAGGACACCTGCATTTTATCGCTGACCTCGGAATTGGTTTCCCCGGTAGGATGTGTTTCTGCCGGTGCGATCTTTTTGAAAAAACGTTTCTGGAAAAGCAGCAGGGTGATCACACCCACTGAAATGGAAGCATCGGCAATATTGAAGATGGCGCTGAAAAATTCAAAATCTTCTCCTCCTACGAATGGGAACCAGGAAGGAAAATTCCCTTTGAACATCGGGAAATACAGCATATCCACTACACTACCATGCAGGAAAGAAGAGTAGCCGTTGGCAGAAAATTGTGCGATATCTGTATATTGTAAATAATTCGTGGAAGCGGATAACCCTTTATCAAAAAACATCCCGTAGAACATACTGTCGATCAGGTTTCCCAGTGCCCCCGCATAGATCAGGGAAGCGCAAACGATAAAGCCCTTTTTGTATTGT
>JANOHQ010000254.1:0-21445 GCA_031406595.1 Chitinophagaceae bacterium | reverse complement strand
ACTCGAGGATACATGCCATCAGTTCCGTACCACATGACTGGAAACTGATCGCATGCACATGCTGCATGAAATTTTGTTTCTGCCGGCTTTCGGAATTATTACTGAAATGACTGTTGACCCGGTAGCGGATATTATTGGCTTTCCCTACATAGACCACTTTTCCTTTTTCATTGTGGAAATAGTAAACACCGGGTGTATAAGGCAATCTCTCAAAATGTTCTTTGGGAACATTCGGGGGCAGTATCGCTTCTTTGGAATTTCGCTGCAGGCTTTTTAGGATATGCTGCTCCGAATCTCTTTCCAGCAACAACCGGAAGATCTGCACTGTAGCGGCCGTATCGCCACCTGCACGGTGACGGTCATGGATGGTAATATCGAGTGAGCGGCACAGTTTCCCCAGGCTATAGGAAGGGAGGCCGGGGATTATTTTCCGGCTTAGCCGTACGGTGCACAATTTTTTTGACTGGAGATCGAAACCGGCATCTTTTAAATGGCCTTTGACAAAGGAATAATCAAAATTCACATTGTGGGCGATAAAGACCTTGTCGTGCAGGAGAGCGTAGACCTTTTCGGCCACATCCCCGAAAACAGGGGCTTTTGCCACCATTTTATCCGAAATCCCGGTCATGGCGGTGATGTAGCCAGGGATAGGTTGCCCCGGATTGACAAGGGTCTCGAATTTTTCGATCACCGTTTTACCGTCAAATACGTGAATGGAGATCTCTGTGATACCGTTTGCAGCAGCATATCCTCCCGTGGTCTCTATATCTACAATGGCGTACACAATTATTTTAGATTGAAGATTTTTGATTGTATTGGCTGTTAGCCGTTAGCTATTAGCTCGTCTCATCACAAGTCAAAGCTAATAGCTAAAAGCTTCTCCTAAACAAATTTCGTATAACTTTCACTGATGACAATGCAGGATGATAAGTTTAATATGTTTCGCAACAGGCTGGAAAAGGTCTGGCGCCACCGTAGCAAACAGGCCAAACGGCAGGGGATCAGTTGTTACCGTGTATACGATCATGATCTGCCTGAGTTCCCTTTCTGTATCGAATTCTATGGTGATAAGGTATATGTGGCAGAATATAAGCGTAATCACGGGATGGAAGAGGAGGAGCATGACACCTGGATGGAGGAAAGCGTGAAAGTGATCATGGAGACATTGTCTGTAGAAAAAGAGAATATTTTCCTGAAGCTGCGTCAGCGAAAACCCGGGAGGCTCGGGCAATACCAGAAATACGATGAAGAACAACACGAGTTTGTGGTAGAAGAGAATGGGTTGAAGTTTTGGGTGAACCTCAGTGATTACCTTGATACCGGCCTGTTCCTGGATCACCGGCTTACCCGTGCACGGGTGAAAGGAGAGTCTGCAGGGAAAAAGATACTGAACCTCTTTGCTTATACCGGTTCCTTTTCGGTGTATGCTGCGGCAGGAGGGGCTGCCGAAGTGGTGACCGTTGATCTCTCGAATACCTACCTGGATTGGACCAGGAAGAATTTTACATTGAATGAGTTAACCGATCCGGTAAAGTACCAGTTCATACAGGCCGATGTGCTGCAATGGCTTTCCACGATCCCACCCGGTCATTTTGATATCATCATCATGGACCCACCCACGTTCAGCAACAGCAAACGGATGAAAGATTTTTTAGATATACAAAAGGATCATGTAAGAATGATCAACCAGTGCCTCGATGGAATGAAAAAGGGTGGTATACTTTATTTCAGTACCAACTCCCGGAAATTCATACTTGAACAGGAAAAAATAAAGGCCGTGGGAATTAAGGATATCACTAAAGCCACAACACCTTTTGATTTTGAGAGCAAATTATTCCGCTACTGCTACCAATTAGCCAAGTAAAGATCCGTATCATGATAATTTATTGTCTGCTTTCAGGAGCATTAAGTAAATTAGTAAATGCGAAAAAAAGTACTGCTTCTTTTTATTACGCTTAGCCTTACCCGGGCTTCCTTTTGCCAGCAAATGAATGTTGATTCTTTGCTAAACAAGTTGTCCGTTGCCAAAGAGGATACAGGAAAGGCGACGCTTTATGAAAACCTCGCTCTTGCCTACCGGTTTACGGAACCTGCCAAAGCGATCGGGTACGGGAAACAGGGTATCCTTCTTTCAAAGAAATTATCATTCGATAAAGGTATTGCCGGTAACAGCCTGCGTGTTTCCACCGCCTATGCTTATTCAGGTAAGCTTGATACGGGTTTACTATACCTTGATACCGCGCTGGTGTATACGCAGAAGATCGGCGACCTGAACCGGCTGGGGCTGATCTACCTGAACCGGGCTGATTACTACCGGCAAAAGATGTACATGAAACAGGCGCTGCTTGATTGTGATACCGCTTTACAATATGCAGACCGGGCCAATAATGACGATGTGCGTGCCCGGGTCAACCAAACGATGGGGTCTGTTTATTTTCGCCAGGAAGACTACCTGGCAGGCATCAGTTATTCAGAAAAAGCGATCACGCTTTACCGTAAGATCGGGAATATGCGTATGTCATCGGCTGTACTGAATAACCTGGGGCTTATTTACAAAGAAATGAATGAATTCGACAAATCAGTGAAGGTGATGGAACAGGCTATACATATTACCGATAGCCTGAGAGATATAACCAATCTCAGTATTTACTATGCCAATCTTTCCTCTGTATATATTCAGAAAGAAGAATATACAGAGGCGATCAGGTATGCGGATAAAGCGATGGAATACGCGGTTATGCAGGATAATGCGGGAGAGATCGCCCTGGCTCAATCGTTGAAAGGAAAGGTGCTGGCCAACCAAAAAAAATATGCGGAGGCCATCGTCCTGGTTAGTAAATCACTACCGGTCTTCCAGGAAATAGAGGATATAGATAATGTAAATATCAGTGCCGATATATTGGCTACTTCCTATGCGGGATTGGGAGATCATACCAAAGCATATGAGTATACCCTGATCGCGAGGGAAGCGGGCGACTCACTGGCAAAATGGAAATATGATGATGATATTGTTGCGATGCAGACAAAATTCAGGGTGGACGAGAAGGATAAAGAGATCCAGGTACTGGCTATGGATAAAGAGATACAGCATCAAAAGCTTAACCAGCAGAAATTTCTCATTATCGCTTCTGTTGCGGTTGCCATACTGGCCTTGTTGGGTATCTGGCTCGCCATGACTCGCAACAAGTTGCGTCAGCGTATGAAAGAACTCGAACTGCGTAACCAAATAGCAGCAGATCTCCATGATGAGGTCGGTAGTTCACTCAGCAGTATCAATATGCTGAGCCAGATGGCTACACAACAGGGAAATGAAGGGAAGCAAAAAGATATCCTGGAAAAGATGCGTACAAATGCCAAAGAGACCATGGATAAAATGGGTGATATTGTGTGGATGATCAAACCCGGGGAAACAGAGACCGCCAATTTAAAGCAACGGATGGAACGCTTTGCCTATGAAATATGCAGCGCCCGGAATATCGGTTTGTCTCTCCGGCTGGATGCCCTGGAAAAAATCAAATTAACAATGGATCAGCGGAAGAATATCTACCTGATCTTTAAAGAAGCATTGAATAATGCTGTAAAGTATTCCGGAACGGAACGGATCGATATTTTTACCGGGGTGCAGAACAGGGAATTCATACTCGAGGTGCGGGACGAAGGCAACGGCTTTGATACTGCATTGGTACAGAAAGGGAATGGGCTGGATAATATAAGGAACCGGGCCATGGAACTGGGTGGAAAGCTGCTGATCGATTCAACACCCGGGGAAGGGACGCTTGTAAAATTATCAATGCCCTCACCGGGTTAGAGAATTCACCCTTTTTCGCTATTTTTTCGGATCATTAATATTTTCATTTTTATACAAATATAAAATTGATACGGGTAACCATCTTTGAAGACAATAAGCACCTGCGGGAAACCTTCCGGTTATTACTGGATACCTCCCCCGGTTTTACCTGTACTGGCGCGTATTCGGATTGTCGTGACCTGGTCCCAAAGCTGGAAGCCACTCCCTGCGATATAGTATTAATGGATATTGAAATGCCCGGTATGAACGGGATTGAAGCGACCCGGATAGTCAAACAACATTTCCCGGGCATCATGGTATTGATACAAACTGTTTTCTTCGAAGATGAATATATTTTCAACGCCATTTGTGCCGGGGCTTCCGGTTATATCTTAAAAAGTACCAGTCCCCAGGGGTACCTTGATGCGATCAATGATGTACAAGCCGGAGGATCACCGATGACACCCGGTATCGCCCGCCGGGTACTCGAATTATTTAAGACAAATGTGCAGCCACAGGCCAGCAGCGAGGATTATCATCTCACCAACCAGGAAAAAAAAGTCTTGCAGTTGCTGGTGCAGGGTAAAAGCTATAAGCTGATCGGTGCCGACTTATTTATCTCCGTCGATACGGTCAAGACCCATGTCCGGAATATCTACGCCAAACTCCATGTTCATTCCGGTACAGAAGCAGTATCCAAAGCCATCCGCGACCGGATCGTTTAATATTTAATATTTAAGATTTTGTGTCACAATGATTCACTGTCTCATTGACTCTCTCAATCTTCAATCTTAGATATCACCTCTCACTTCTTAATTCACCCCTTTTCGCTATTGTCCCTTCTTCTATAGTTGATCAACTTTGACCTGAAAAAATCAACCTGTTATGAAGAGGACACTATTCTGTTTAATGATAGCTACCGCAAGCAAGGAAGCTATTACGCAAAATGTTGGTATCGGCACTACGGCGCCAACAGAAAAACTACAAGTGACGGGGAATATAAAAGCCGACACAGTGAAGCCCAATGCGATCAAGCTAACTCCGAATGCGGGAAATGGGAGAGTGCTGACCAGTGATGCAAATGGTAATGCGAGTTGGCAATCACGGGTTGCGGCTGATGGTAATATAGGCTATGGGGTATGGGGTGACTGCGCCACCAATGGTAATCTCAGTGGTTACCAACCTGTGGATGATTCTTCTGCGGCTGCAGGTAATAGTTTTGGACAGAGCCTATCGGTATCCGGAGAATTTGCAGTGATCGGTAACTGGGGTGAAAATGTGAATGGGAATAGTTCCCAGGGAACTGCAACGATCTATAAATACAATGGTAGCAATTGGGAGTTTTTTCAAAAAATAACCGATCCAACGGGTGCCGCAGGAGACCGTTTTGGAGAGAGTGTAAGTATTTCGGGCAATTTCCTGGTATGTGGTGCTTATATGGACGATGTCGGTGCAAATGCTTCACAAGGATCTGTAAGCGTTTTCCGGTACAATGGCAGTAGTTGGGTTTTCGCACAAAAAATTACGGATCCCATTGGTAGTGCAGGTGATTATTTCGGAGAGAACCTCTGCATTTCAGGAAACTTTATGATAATAGGAGCATATTTTGATGACAATGGCAGTGCTCTTAACAGGGGCTCCGTGAGCTTTTACCGGTACAATGGAAGTAGCTGGATTTTGCTGAACAAAGCATTTGATCCGGATGGTGCCGAGCTTGATTTTTTTGGCGGCAGGGTTTCTATTTCCGGTGATTATGCCGTGGCAGCTGCTTTTGGCGATGACGACACCTTTGAAGACCAGGGCTCCGTGACCATCTATAAATTCAATGGCATAAACAGTTTTGTACGATTGGAGAAGATCTATGATAATACCCCCGCTGTTAACGAAGAATTTGGAAGAGCCGTTTCCAATGCCGGAAGCGATATTTTTGTGGGAGCTTACCAGGAGAACGGCTATAAGGGTAAAGTTTCCTATTACCGGTATATAAATAACACATTCCAACGATTGCAGAGTTTTCTTTCTGTTAGCACGGAAGTTGGAAGTACAAGTTTCGGGTATTCCGTATGTGCTTCGGGAAACTATTTACTGGTTGGCTCACCACAACGCAATTTTGATCCCGAGGATAATGTCGGCGAACTGATGCTCTATCAACGGATAGGCAACTACTACTATAAAATGCAATCCATTCGTGATCCGGGTGCTATCGCCAATTCCCAGTTCGGGGGGCAGGTGGCAATAGACGCAACTTCAAAACATTTTATAGGCTCAAATTATGTTAATAGCCCTACCTCTAAAGTTGTCTTTGGTAGAATAAATTAAAGCATCCCCGTACTCATAAATTCTTTTTATGAAGAAAATTATTTTGGTTCTCGTTATCCTGGGTGCCATGAAACAGTTGAGCGCACAAGGTGTAGGAATAGGCACCACTGCACCCCTGGCCAGGCTTCATGTGGCGGATAGCAATGTTCTTTTTACAGCCACAGGAGCTGTTCCCGTTACACCCGGCAATCCGCCGGTACAGGGCGCAGGCAGACGAATGCTTTGGTACCCGGACAAGGCAGCATTCAGAGCAGGATATATAGTGTCAACCCAGTGGGATAAGGATAGTATAGGCCGTTATTCTTTTGCAACTGGACATAGTACACAAGCAAAGGGCACTGGTTCAAATGCTTTAGGCCAGGCTACCACCGCATCGGGAGATAATTCGCTGGCAGTGGGATATTTTGCAAATGCCGAGGGTAGTTCTTCAATGGCACTGGGCTTCCATTGCAACGCCAGGGCTTTTAGTTCAATAGCTACCGGCTACTATACCAAAGCAGAGGGAGAATATTCAACTGCAATGGGAGAAAGTACAGTGGCCAGCGGGTATTATTCAACTGCGATCGGGAGTGGTTCATTAGCCAGTGGAAGTACTTCCACTGCGATGGGAACTGAAACAATTGCCAGGGGTACTACTTCTACGGCTATGGGATACAGGACTGACGCCGGCAGTAATAGTTCAACTACTATGGGAAGGTTTACCAAAGCTACCGGCTATGCCGCCACAGCAATTGGTGATAGCAGTACCGCCAGTGGAAGCATATCTTTTGCGGCCGGATTTCGCACCACCGCCAGTGGTATTTATGCAACGGCTATGGGAAATAATACAATCTCCAGTGGTCTTGGTTCGAACGCAACAGGATGGGAGACGATCGCCAGTGATTATGTTTCGGTCGCCATGGGATATCGTACCGAGGCCAGTGGGGCCCATTCAACCGCAATAGGATTTAGCAACACTGCCAGTGGTCTTGCTTCGACCGCAATGGGTAGTAATACTGAAGCCACAGGTTTCATTTCCACGACAATGGGTAACCATAACGTAGCCAGTGGTTCCGCTTCCACGGCAATGGGTGATCATAATGTGGCCAGCGGTTCCGTTTCCACGGCAATGGGGTTCAATACCGCCGCCGCTGGTAGCAGGGCAACATCTATGGGATTTTATACAACCGCCAATGGCTATGCCGGCACCGTCGTTGGAGCCTATAACAATCCAATGGTTACACCGGAAATCAATCTCACTTCCAATTCCCCTTTATTTATTGTAGGTAATGGAAATGATAATAATGACCTGAATAATGCGGTAGTTGTGTTAAAAAGCGGATATGTAGGTATTGGAGATGGTTTTCCGCAATCAAACCTGCATATAAAGCATGCCGCCGGTGGTGGGTTGTTGCTCGAAAACACAAATGACAATAACAAATGGCGCATCTATTCCGCCAGCGGCGACAATAATCTTACATTTTATAATAATGCCGGAACCGAAATAGCCGATATAGATGATGCCACAGGAACTTTCAGTGCATTGAGTGATGCCCGCTACAAAAAAGATATCCTGGAGATACCAGCTGTTCTTCCGGCAGTAATGCAACTGCGTCCAAAGCAATATCATTTTAACTGGCAGGAAAAGGAGGAACAATTGCAACTCGGATTTCTTGCACAAGATGCATACAAACTTTTCCCCGAACTGGTCAGCTACGATAAAGAGAAGGACCTGTACAAGATGAACTATGCAGGATTCAGTACCGTTGCCATCAAGGCGGTACAGGAACAACAGATCCAGATCGATGAATTAAAAAAACAAAATACGGAACTCAAAGAAAGACTGGATAAGCTGGAAGCAGCTTTGATAAAGAAATAGCAACACGTAGCTTAAACCTGTTCCGAAATTCAAAAGCCCCGGTAGCTTGTGTCCCGGGGCTTTTGTTGTATCTAAGTTCTATTTTAATACACATAGTTCAATGCTGTAACATCTGAACTGGTAAACGGACGGTTAGTACCATTACCTATACAGGCCAGCATCCACGAACCAGAACTGGGTCCTGTTGGTGTGCCGGGGATATGAACAGCGCCAACAGTAGAAGCACCTTCATTCACAGGCGATCCGCCGCAACTGTATTGACGGCTCATATAATCCGTATGACGGAAGCCGATACAATGTCCTACTTCATGTGCAATGATCGAAGCCACCGTATTTGCATTCCAGGTATCCAGGTAACTGCGGTTCACCCTTACTGAACTGTAAGGATTGCCACCGGATGGGAAACCGGCAGATGCCAGGTAGCCGGCACCGGATGGAGCGGCACTGATCACAATGTTTCCACCGGAAGTAACTCTCGAGAAAGTTATTCTCAGCCCGCGTGCATTATAACGGGAAATCGCAGCATCTGTCGCCGTAATATAGCTGCCTGGTAAACTTGACGATACTCGTATCGTAATGTTGCGGGGCAAACCCGTCACCAGGTTATTGGTGCGGTACTGTTCATCATCGGCGATCCGCAGGAAAACATTCTCCGGTACGCTGTTCAGGTCGGCTTCCGTAATCACAATGTCACCTTCCACTAAATAGCCTTCATCAATTTTTTGAGCGGTGCTGGCAGTAAAACCAAGCGCAAAGATCTTGTCTTTGACTGCTTGCGAAACCTCATCGGACTGAACCTGGGAAGCAGGCTCTTTTGCATCTTTTTTACAGGATGTAATGCCCAGCGACAATGCGCCAAGCAAAACAAGGGTCTTGGTCAGGAGCTTCATAATTTTTTTTGTTTTAGTGTGAAGAAAAAATGAACTCACAGGTGCGGGGGATGGTTACAGTAAGGTACAACCGTTTTAATAAATAAATACATGTTGTATAAAAAAAACAGGGGTTGAATTAATTCGATAAATTTGAAGGGAACAATACCATCTGATGGGTTACACTTATTTTTTAAGGTCTCATATAGCGAACAGGATAGCCTGTTTGGTTTTATTTATTTTTTTGTACCCTTTCTTATCGTATTCGCAAGTCAATGAATCTTTCTTTAAAAAATATTCACCCACACTCCTGGAACAGCGATCCCGCCTGCTTTTAAACAGGGCGGATACATTTGTCATAACAGTGTCTGATAATTTCTTGTTTAAGGAATTCATCGGGAAAACCCCCGGTATTTTTACTATTTATGAATACCCCGTGATCAATTCATTTTTGATCCGGGCAACGGGGAAGGAATTGACCGGAAAAATTATTGGAAGACCGGAAGTTCTCTTTATCGATATACACAGGACCGCTAAGGAGGAAGTGGCGGTCAGCAATTTTGATATCAGTGCTAATAAAGTGAACCTGCTGCATGCCCGCTATCCACAGTATAACGGTCTTGGTTTACAGGTATCGGTAAAAGAAAACCGTCCCGACACACTGGATATTGATCTGAAAGGAAGATTTAAACCAACACCATTTATGTCTGCAACTTTAAGTAGTCATGCCACGATCATGAGTACGATCATCGCCGGGGCAGGCAACAGTTATTATGAAGGCAAAGGTGTAGCGATGGCCAGCGGTACCAGCTCCGCCAGTTTTGCTATACTATTACCCGAGCCCGATAACTTCTACCAGCAATACAATATTTCTGTACAGAATCATTCGTATGGAACCGGTATTGAAAATTTTTACGCAGCAGATGCCGCTGCCTATGATGCCAGTGTTGTAACAAGGCCGGTGCTTGCGCATGTTTTTTCTGCAGGCAATTCAGGGGCGCTGAATAGCACTGCCGGTCCCTATGCCGGTGTGCAGGGTTTTGCGAATATGACCGGTAGTTTTAAAATGGCAAAGAATATAATCACGGTTGGTCATACCGATTCCCTGGGTATTGTTTTGCCGCCGAGTTCAAAGGGGCCTGCTTTTGACGGAAGACTAAAGCCGGAACTGGTTGCTTTTGGTGAGGATGGAAGCAGCGGTGCCGCCGCCATCGTATCGGGTATCGCATTGGCATTGCAACAGGCGTATAACGAAATGAATGGCGTGCTTCCTTCCTCTGCATTGATCAAAGCGGTCTTGCTGAACACGGCGGATGATGCCGCGGCAAAAGGGATCGATTTTACCAGCGGTTATGGATCGGTCAATGCTAATAAAGCAATGCGTTCTGTTGTACAGGGACAGTATTTCAACGGGAGCATCGCAAATGGGGGAACGAATACGATCCCATTAATAGTTCCCGCGAACCTGAAACAGTTGCGAATAATTATTGCCTGGAATGATCCCCCCGCTGCTGTGAACGCAAACAAAGCACTGAAAAATGATGCCGACCTGGAATTATTCCTCGCTGCAACCAATGAAACATGGCAACCATGGGTGCTGAGCCATTTCCCGCATATTGATTCATTGCAGAAATTGCCTGTTCGGAGAAGAGATAGCCTGAACACCGCAGAGCAGATCACTATTGATAACCCGGTGGCAGGCAATTACACTATTGTCGTAAAAGGATTTAATATCAGCGCATCACCCCAGTCGTACACGGTCAGTTATTTATTTGATACACTCGATCAGTTCAACTGGCAGTACCCGGCAAAAACCGATAATATCTTTGGCGGAAGCAGCAATACCCTTCGTTGGGAATCTTCCTGGCCACAGGCCAGCGGTCAATTGGAATACAGTATCAATAACGGAAATAGCTGGCAACTGGTTAGCAACAACGTTGATCTTACGAAAGGATATTATAAATGGAATGCACCGGACACATTTGTGACCGCTTTGTTGCGGATGAATTTTGCTTCACAGAATTTCCGGTCGGATACTTTTACCATCTCGAAGCGGATGAATATATTCGTCGGTTTCAATTGCCCCGACTCTTTTTTATTTTATTGGAATAAGCCCCGCGGTGTAAGCAGCTACCAGGTATACCGGCTGGGTGATAAATATATGGAGCCACTGCTGATTACTGCGGACACGGTTATAGTATTAGGGAAACAAACCAATCCTTCATTGTATTATGCAGTCGCACCCGTTTTGAATACTAAAACCGGTGTGCGATCTTATGGATTCGACTATGCTAACCAGGGTGTTGATTGTTATATCAAAAATTTTGCCGTATCCCTCAACGGTAATACCGGGCTGCTTGAATTGGAACTGGGGATCGTCTATAAGATCAGGTCCATCAGCTGGCAGAAATTATCGGTAAATGGATACCGCGATCTGCAAACGGTCAATACGATCAATAGCGTAACGCTATCTTATAATGATAGCCCGCTTTCCCCGGGAGTAAACACGTACCGGGTGAAAATCGAATTGCTAAACGGGCAGATCATTTACAGCCAGCCGGAAACCCTGTATTATTTCGGCAACAGTAATTATATTGTTTATCCCAACCCCGCGGGCCAATACCAGCCTGTTACTATCCTGCTCAAAGAACCGCAGCCGACACGGGTCGAGATATTTAATCCGGTAGGGGCAAAACTGTATGAAATGATGGTCAATGATATCACAGCCGGCATTCCGCCAGGGAAACTGAGCAAAGGATTACATTTTCTCCGGTTCAGAACAGGTAGCCAGCCTCCCATTGTATTGAAACTGGTCATTTATTGAATAGTGTCTCCATCACCTTATAAGGGTATACTAACCTCCCGGGAAAGCTATATTTTGTACTTTTAAGAATATAGTTCCCAGTTGAGGCTTCCACGATCAATACGAAGGTTTTTAGGGATGACACTGTTACTGCTGTCTGGTAACGGTCATGCTCAGCTTTATTTTAAAGCAAAGACTATTACCACCGCCAACGGCTTGTCCGATAACCGGGTCACCTGTTTTCACAAGGATAGCAAAGGGTTTATGTGGATTGGAACCCGCAATGGCCTGAACCGGTATGATGGTCATGCAGTAAAAATTTTTCGTCCGGGCCAGGGTAATTCCATTTCCAACGAAGTAGTGAATGATATTGAAGAAGACAGCCGTGGCAGGATATGGGTAGCTACCATGGAAGGTTTGAATATCTATGATCCGGTAACGGGTAACTGGGAATGTATGCGGCCCGGGCTGGACGTGCTGGGAAACTCTATTCCTAATTTTATCGTATGGGATATCGAGATAGATAAGCAGGATAAAGTCTGGATCGCACCGGATGTTTTTGAATTTTGCCACTATGATATCCCAAGCCGGAAATTTGTCTATTATGAATGGCCCCGCTTTGCACGTCAGGACCCACGCCTTAATAAATATGGGTACCGTTCCATTCAGAAATTTGTTCGCAAAAATGATCATGAATACTGGCTGGGTACTACCAATGGCCTGGTAAGCCTTGACACCAGGACAGGGGTATTTCGTTTTCACGGTGGAGGCTATGCGAGTGATATTATTGACCTTCGCTACGATCCGGCTAGTAAACAGGTTTTCCTGTCGGCCGAAAGAGGACAGCTATTCAGGTATGATGAACAACGTGATGATTTTGCAATAATAACTGCTGAGCCCGAACCTTATCCCTCTACGCGGTTCAGATTGCCAGGACGAAATGAAATATGGATGGCCTCGGAAAAAGGGCTTATTAAAATAAATGATGAACGGGCAAAGCTGTTATTGGAAAAAAATATCCCCCAGTTGTCTGGTTCTGTATTGCCGGGAGGGATCCGCTCCGTGTTCGAGGATGATGATCATATCCGTTGGGTGGGAACGATGAACGGGATATCCATCTATGATCCCTCAGTCAACTCCTCTGCTTTTCTTCCGCTGTTACCGGTATCGGATAAAGAAGGCAGTAATTTGATGGCAGGAGTCTACTATGATGAGATGAGCTCAAGTTATTTTGTATGTTCGATGGATCCGGCTGCTGTATTTATTATTCACTCATTAACGGGGGAAATAAAAAAGATTACTACGGATGCATCAGGTAAAAAACTTTCCCTTTGTACACGTATTAAAAAAGGGCGGGGTAATAACCTGTGGTTGCTCACCGGTGAGTCTGTATACAGTTATGACCGGCAGCACGGGCAATTTCGCGTATTTCCCATGCCGAACAATGAAAGGGAGATCGTGTTTCGTGATATGGTGGAAGATACCGGCGGCAATTATTGGTTTAGCACTTTTAATGATGGATTATATTATTATAATATCCGGGAAAAAAGATTTACCTGGATAGAAGATTCGCTTTTTAATAATCGCGGCTCCATTACCGGGCTGGCAGTGGATGAGATCAATAATAAACTGGTCCTCGGCACATTTGGAGAAGGTATTTACACGTTTGATCTGTTGACAAGGAAAAAGACGGTTTATCATGAAACCGAAGCAACCAGGGATTATTCCCCGTTGGTCCTTATAAACAGCGTGGCAAAAGACAATAAGGGAGGGATATGGGTGTCGAGCTATTCCGGTGGCGTATTCAGGTATAACCCCGGTATGCCGTTCGACAAAACATTCACCCGCTACGATATGCGGAAAGGGTTAACTACTAACAATATACTATCCACCTGTAGTGATGATGACTCCACGCTCTGGCTTTTGTCCGGTAAAGGATTATCCGCGATGAGCTTGCAGGGTAGGTTTTTATATGACCTGGGACCGGAACAGAGTTTTAGTTTTTCTGCCTGGGGATCGGATCCCCGTTACCCGCATGATATTTCTTATAGCGTTGCAAAAAAACAGTTATTGATTGGAGTCGGGGGTGGGCTGCTGATCTATTCGCCACAACGGGCTGACAGCAGCCTGCATTTCCCGCTGTCTATTACGGCCGTTAAAGTACATGACAGTTTACTCCAGGGAGCAGCTGTAAATGCCGGGTCCCGGCACCAGCTTCCTTTTCGTTCCAATGCTGTAACATTTGAATTTGCAGGGCTATATTATGGTGTAGTGCAGGGGATCACGTACGAGTACAAACTGGAAGGCTATGACAATGATTGGGTAAATGCTGGCCAAAATTTCACCGCGGTTTACCAGAACCTGCCCCCCGGAAATTTTCTTTTTCACGTGCGGGCGAAAAGCAGCGATGGCCATGTAGCTGGTGAGGTGTCGGGTTTCCCGTTCCGGATCACACCACCTTTTTGGCGAACAGCCTGGTTTGTATTGATTGCGGGATTATTCGCAGCTGCCGTACTCGGATGGATCATCTATTCCCTCTTGCAGAAACTGAAGATGGAGAGAATGATCAATACGTTTGCCACTTCATTATATGGTCAGAACACAACCGACGATATTTTCTGGGATACCGCGAAGAATTGTATTGAGAAACTCGGGTTTTCCGATTGTGTGATCTACCAACGGAATGAAAGCCGTGAAGTATTTATTCAGAAGGCTGCTTATGGTCCCAAAAATCCTTACCGTCGTGAAATTACTAATGTGATCGAGATACCTGTTGGTAAGGGCATTGTGGGTACGGTGGCTCAAACGGGTAAAGCTTTGGTCATCGGGGATACTTCCAAAGATCCCCGTTATATAGTGGATGATGAAAAACGTTTTTCAGAGATTTCTGTTCCTGTGCTCGTGGATGGAAAGGTCTTTGCCGTGATCGATTCTGAGCATCCCCGGAAGAATTTTTATACACGGTATCATTTACGCATCCTCCGGAAGATCGCCGCCATCTGTTCGGAAAAGATCACGAAACACCTTGCTGAAGAAAGACTGAGGGCAAAAATCGCAAGAGACCTGCATGATGAAATGGGCTCTACGCTAACCAGTATTAATATCATCAGCAAAGTAGCGATGGAGGAAATGTCTCAACAGGAAAAACTGAAACAGTATTTCCAGAAAATAAAAGATCACTCCGGCCGGATGATGGAGAGTATGAGTGACATGGTCTGGGTGATCAACCCGGTGAATGATAATTTTGGAAAAGTTATATTGCGCATGAAGGAATTTGCCGCGGAGATACTGGAACCCGCCCGCATTAATTATCATTTTACAGAAGAGGGCCAGCTGGAACAGGTACAATTGAACCTTGAACAACGGAAGGATATATACATGATATTCAAAGAAGCGGTAAATAATATCGTAAAATACAGTGGCGCAACAGAAGCCGGGATCAGCCTGCAGAAAAAAAACCATGGGCTTACCATGATGATCAGGGACAACGGCAAAGGATTTGATACATCTACCCAAAGCTCGGGAAACGGGTTGAAGAATATGCAGAGCCGTGCTGCAGAAATGGGAGCTACCCTGTCCATTGAATCAGGCCCGGGGAAAGGAACGGTCATCGGCCTTGAATTACCCGTCACATGATTGAGGTATGGCTGGGCTCGGAAAATACAAGTAGGTTGCAGTCCCGGTCACCACCTTCTAAAAAAAACGAACATGCCGGTAAATATTATCATATACGAAGACAATAGCAATCTGCGGGAGAGCTTGCGTAGTTTGCTGTCATTGGCAGGAGATTACCATGTGACGGCCAGCTATCCCGATTGCACCCAGGTTGCTATGCAGGTAAGAGAGTACAAACCGGAGGTGATCCTGATGGATATCGATATGCCCGGGGTCAATGGGATTGAAGCGGTAAAAACGATCCGGGAGTTTGACAAGGAAGTACAGATCATCATGCTGACCGTTTTCGATGACAATACACATGTATTTGAAGCGATGTATGCAGGAGCCAACGGGTATCTCCTTAAAAAATATGTCTCCGATAAGCTCATTCACGCCATACGGGAAGTACTGGATGGCGGTGCACCGATGAGTCCCACCATTGCCCGGATGGTCATCAGTAATATGCAACAACCCGGATCGACAGTTTCCGGAAATGACTACCAGCTTACGGCCAGGGAAAAAGAAACCCTGCAACTGCTTTCCAGGGGTAATAGTTTCAAAATGATCGCGGCTGAGCTGAATATCAGCATTGATACGGTAAGGACGCATATCAAACGCATCTACGACAAACTACATGTCCGGTCCCAGATCGAAGCGGTGAGTAAGGCTATCAATGAGAAAATAGTATGATTCAATTTCGCTAAAGACTCCTGTCTGCCGACTTCCGTCTTCTCACTTCGGACTTCCCTCTCCATCCCTCAATAAGGTGACACATCATTGCGGTATTGTACAACCCGTTACCAATCTGGAATTTTAGTCTGAACTAAAACAGTCTATTCCCTTAAGCCAAATTTCATTTTATGAAAAAGTATTATTGTTTCCTGGGTATGATTTGTATAATGCAGGTTACTGCGTTTTGCCAGTTGGATAAGATGGCGATAAAGAATACTAACAAGATAGGTCCGAAAATATACAAAAAAATTGCGTTGAGTAAAATTTCCTCGCGGTATGAATCTGACAATGGCAATGTCACCGTCACCCTCATCTCCGGACAATCTGCAAAGGACGAGATTACTGCCACTTCTACGCCTGTTAATTCTGCCATGTGCCTGACCAAAGAAGAAGTTCGGGGGCAAAAGATCGAAAGTGAACTGGTGATCGCTGATGGATCAAAAGCATTGCAAATTCTGCCTGGTGGCGTGATCGATGCAGAAACCCTCTTAAAAGGTGAGTTCTTGTATATTAAAATGGACAAAAGAAAAATGGTGTCCATTAGCACTACATCCAACCTTGCCAAAGTGACCAGCGCTTCAGTAAAACCTTTCCCGGGAAATAATATTGAAGATGAACTGCGTGCAAAAGTACAATCCCTGACCCGGCCTTCCAATATCCAGGGGATGCCCAATGTAAAATCATCCTCCCAGGCCAGTATGTCCACATTGGAGGAAAAGATGGGTTTGGATGTTGGTGCCTCCGTTTTTTATATGGGTGTTTCCGTCAGTGATAATTTCAGCTATTCCTCTGAAAAATATCGTTACATGTATTTGTATGAGTTTGAACAGGAATGTCTTCCGGTGATCGCTAATACGGTCTCATCACCCGCCGACCTGTTTACCGACAGCACTGCTATGAATAAGGAGTGGCTGTATATCCGCGAAGTAAAATATGGTCGTCGCCTGTATGTTTTAATTGAGAGTGAATACGACCTGGAAAAATATTCCAATGAGCTGAACGGAAGCCTTAATTGGGGTGTAGTATCAGCAGCATACAAGCAAAAGAATACCGGTTCGTCGTTTTTCTCCAAGACCAATATCCGGATCATCACGCAGGGAGGACAACCGGTGGCTGTGACCGATAATGCCAAGCTACAGGCAACATTGGATGCATATTTTGCAAAACCTTTCAATACGATCGATATTGTTCCTCTCTCATATAAACTCACTTACATGAATGGGGAGCCGGTTTCGATGTTGTCAAAAGCTTTCCTGAATGGAAGTAACTGCCTGGATAAAAAGAAAGTAAGGATCCACATAAAATCGGTGAATTGTGTGAACAATGATGATGGGGGCGATCACGAACAATTATACGGCTCGGTGGGGGTTTACCTGTACAATACAGCCAATAAAGTAGTGACATTCGATGGAAAAAATGTACTGCCCAATGTGGGAGCTGTACAGATGGCTACAGGTATTATCATCTTTGCCAAAGAATCCGCACCACTTAATTTAGGAACAGGGAAAATAAAGGAGTTTGACTTTAACCTGCAGGACAAGCATTTTGATGTCAGTATTTCAAGTCTTGATATGGCGATACAATTAAAACCAACAATGAAAGAGAAGGATGACTTTGGGGATGACACCTTTATCACCGATAACAAATTTAAAAAGACGATCAGGCAAATGCTCATAGAAGGTTCTACTACTGCCAAATTCGAATTCAGACATGATAATTCTAATGTAGAGATCACCCTGGAGATCGTGCCGCTGTTATAACCCGCCATCTTTTTGAACTTATGTAATAATTTAAAACCTTTTATATGAAAAAGTATGGAACCTTGCTCGCAATTGTCTTACTGATCTCTGCTTCGGCATGTGAGAAAGATAAGAATGGCAATACCGTGGCTATAGGCGATAGTTACCAGGGTGGTAAAGTGGCGTATATCTTGCAACCCGGTGATCCGGGGTATGACGCCAATACACAGCATGGACTGATCGCTGCATCTGCGGATCAAAGCACGGCGATTCAATGGTATAATGGAACCTTCACCACCACGGGGGCACTGGCCCAGGAATTAGGTACGGGAAATGCTAACACCAATACCATTGTCGCCAGCCAGGGAGCGGGCAACTATGCGGCAAAATTGTGTTATGATCTGGTATTGGATGGCTACAGCGATTGGTTTTTACCAAGCAGGGAAGAGTTGAACAAACTTTATATCAATAGAGTTGCCATTGGCGGTTTTTCTACCGATGCCACTCCTGGTAGTAGCGTCTATTGGACTTCTTCCGAAGGTGTTAGCCTGACACCACCTAATAATGGTGCGTTTCATGTGTACTTTATTACTGGCCAAAATGGCGGAGCCAATAAGAACCAGACATTTTTTGTCCGGGCAGTCCGGAGTTTCTGACACAAATAGTTCGGTTATGAAAAAAATAATAAACCTCCTGTTATTTCTATCTGTACATCAATGCCTCGTTGCGCAAAACGTAGGTATCGGTACCAACACACCTGCTTATAAACTGGATGTGAATGGAAGGATGCGGGTACGCACCGGAACGCTAGGTAACAATTCCACTTCATCCGGTATCTGGCTGGAGGATTACCGGACGGGGATCAACCGTGCTTTTGTGGGAATGCAGGATAGCATCCGGGTAGGGCTTTATGGTACAGGTGCCGAAGGTGTGGGATGGGGTTTTAGTTTTAATGCGGTGAGCGGGAATGTAGATATTGCAGCAGGCTCACTGGGAATAGGAACCATCACTCCCACCTATGATATTCACATGAATCGACCCAATCCTTCCATTGGTTTTTTTGACAATGATGCCGATGATCATTTTGCGGGTTCGATAGCTGGTGATTCAGCCAATATCTATATCAATGCTTACCGGCGACCCAGCGTGATCCCCTCGACAGAGATCTCCGGTGATCTTATCCTCCAGGTAAATACAACCGGTCCCTTTATCAATTCCATCGCAGGGAAAGTAGGAATAGGAACGGCTACGCCCGATACCAAGCTGCATATCACTAACGGAACGGAGACTACGGAAGAAGATGGCGGTTTCCTGCAATTGGGCTTTACCGATAACAGCAATCTTGCATTCGATAATAACGAGATACAAGCCCGGTTCAATGGGAACGCCACTAAAATGTATTTGCAATTTGATGGTGGCGGTATTCAGATCGGTACTGGCGACGGAACAGTGAATATTACATCTTCCGGCGAGATCAACCGGAATAATATAACGGGCACGGCAAATCTTTTACCCCTTGCCTATGGCCGCGTCACCAGTAGCGGTACCCTTGCGGGAAGTACAGGTAATTTCACCGTACAAAAAGGAGTGGAAGGCCAGTATTACATCACATTGAGCGATGAGACCAATGTATACCTGAACCGGAACAATTATGTGATCATGCTGACACCTTACCATTCTTTTCCATTGACTACGCAACCTTATTTTGCTAATGCTACAATCGGTGAGGACAACAGGATCGTCGTTCGTGTCAGCAAGCCAAGGATCTTTTATACCAATTCTTCCTGTAGTGAAAGCTGCGGACCTTTTTCCTATATCAGTACGTTTATTGCTCACGAAGCGGTAGATAACGACTTCAGCATTCTCATTTATAAGTATTAAATAAATATTTTCAATTGCATTATCCTGTACTAATACCTCTGATACCATGAGAAAAATATTCCTTGTTTTTGCGGGAGCTATTTTAATGAGTATGGTTTGTTATACACAAAACGTGGGCATTGCACCAATACTCCTGGGGAAAAATTGCAAGTAAATGGTAATACCAGGACAGACACGATAAAATCCAATGCAATTCAACTGGCACCTAATGCCGGCGTGGGTAAGATACTTACCAGTGATGCTGCCGGTAATGGTAACTGGCAAAATATGAGTGCTTCGGTTGCAGGAAGTGTGGGGTTTGGCGGTTGGGGCGACTGCAGTGTACAGAATATTTCGGCTTTTAATCCCGTGGTGGCTTCTGATGGACTCGCGGGTGACCAATTTGGCCGAAGTGTTGCCATCTCCGGCAATTTCGCCATTATTGGTGCATCAGGTGATCAGAACGGTTTTTTTGCTAGCCAGGGTTCAGCCTATATATTTTTTTTCAACGGAACCAACTGGGTTCAACAGCAAAAATTATTGGCCAGTGATGGAGCAGCCAATGACAGATTTGGAACTGATGTTTCGATCTCCGGGAACTTCGCGATTGTTGGCGCACCCAGCGATGATAATGGCGCCAACGTGGACCAGGGATCAGTCTATATTTTTTTCTATAATGGAACGACATGGAACCAGGTTCAAAAGATCGATCATTTTACTGGTGGCCCTGGCGATCAGTTCGGGTATAGTGTGTGTATGAGAGGGAACACTGTTATTATCGGAGCTCCTTATGATGACATTGGGGGAAACAATTCGCAGGGATCTGCAGATGTCTATGGTTACAACGGGAGCATCTGGGTTTTCCAGGACCGGTTGACAGCCGCCGATGGCGCTGTAACTGATAATTTCGGATTTGATGTTTCAGTAGATGGCGTTTACGCTTTTGCGGGTGCCCCCTTTGATGATGTAACGCCAAATGCCGACCAGGGATCGGTGTACCAATATTTTTTCAATGGTACGAACTGGGTATTCCAGCTAAAGCTCACCAACACGGTGGGGCCGACAGCCGGCGACAGGTTTGGTACCAGTGTTTCTGTCTCGGGAACCTATTGTGTGATAGGTGAACCATTTTCCGGGCTCAGTGATGAAATGGGGGCGGCATTTGTATTTCATAATTCGGGATTTGGATGGCTATTTCACCAGCATCTCAGTCCTCCTGGTTTTATTAATGGAAATGGATCTGCTTATTCCGGTATGAACGTAGCGATGTCGGGTGACTATTTTATACTGGTGGCGCCATCTATGTCGGAGAATATTTTTAACTATGAAGGCAAACTCTTTATTTACAGAAATATCTCCGGGCTATGGCAATTGCATGAGGATTTTATTGACCCGTCAGCTGGTCCTAATGAAGGCAATAATATGAATGCGGCCATCGACAACAACCGCTTTGCTTTTGGTGCACCCCAGGCTTCCCAGAATATTGCACGGGGAAAAGTGGTTTTTGGGAAGATTGAATAGCCCGGTGATTTTCATTTATTCCACAATACTTTCATCACTTCTTCTTTTTTCCTGGAGTCAGATGAACTGCGGCTTTTTGCATTCATATCTTAATTCCAGGGTTTATTTCCTACTTATTTTAAACTAGCGGCCTGGCCGGTAGTTCGCATTAACCCGCAACAATCTGAGAAAAGTTGCAACAAAAAAAACCGGCTGTCTAATCAGCCGGTTCGCAAATAAAATAAGCCCGATTATAAGGTCTTCAACACATCATTCATACTCCTCACCGCATCTGCACTTTTATTAAAGGCCGCCTGTTCA
>JANOHQ010000241.1:0-33326 GCA_031406595.1 Chitinophagaceae bacterium | reverse complement strand
GTAATTACTCCATAAGAAGCTAGGTAAATTGAGCAACCTCTGCCTTAGTCACATTCGGTAACGCCCGCTTAATCATATCAACTCCATCTGCACCGCCAACTTTATCAGCAGCGCCGTATTCTTTACATCAAACTTTGCCAGTAGATTTTTGCGATGTGTATCCACCGTGGTCACGCTGATAAATAATTTAGTTGCGATCTCTGGATTGGTCATGCCGCCGGCGATAAGCTCGAGCACTTCTTTTTCCCGGCGGGTGAGTACGGGCATTTCACCATTGCTGTTCTTTTGCAGGGATTGGGCGGCTTCAATGCTGAGGTAGGTCCGGCCTTTCATGACGGTTTCGATGCCTTCCATCAGTTCTTCCTGGGTGGCGTTCTTCAATACATAACCCGAAGCGCCGTTGTCCATCATCTTCTGGATAAAACTTTGCTGGTTGAAAGTGCTGAGACCAATGATGAAAACGGAAGGATATTTTTCTTTCACTTCTTTGCAGAGATCGATCCCGCTCTGGCCCGGCATACTGATATCCATGAGGATGATATCGGGCTGCTGGTTGTTCAGGTAGGCGAGACAGGAAGCGGCATTCATAGCATGCCCCGCCCACTCGATGCTTTTTTCATTTTGCAGCAAGGAACGGATGCCTTCGATCACCATATAGTGATCATCCACTATAAAAACTTTAGTTGCCACTATGTATTGAATTCAATATGAATCGAAACTCCTTTACCCGGTTGTGAATTTACGTCCAGTTTGCCTTTCAAAAATTCTACCCGGTTCTGGATATTGGTCCAGCCGATCCCTTTTGACCGGTTCAGCACTGCGGTATCAAAACCTTTGCCGTCGTCTTCCACCGTTACGGTCAAACCGTTACCTGTTTTGCTCACCTGAACGATCGCATTCCGGGCGGCAGCATGTTTCAGGGTGTTGTTGATCAGTTCCTGTACGATCCGGTAGATCGTAACAGAAGTCACATGATCGATCGTCGCATCTTTCAGCCCGATGGACTGGTAATTTACTTTTACTGTACCGGTTTGCGTGATATCGTTGCAAAAATCTTTCAGGGCCGTATCCAGCCCAAACTTCACCAGCGCTTCGGGCATCATATTATGTGCTACCCGCCGCATTTCCCGGATCGAACTGTCCAGCATATCCATGCTGCGTTCGAATGCCTGCGCATTGTCAGGCGTCATGATCATGTTTCCTTTCATGGTTTGAAATGAGTATTTAATGCCCGACAACATACCACCCAGGCCATCGTGCAGGTCCTGTGCCAGGCGGGTTCGCTCCTGCTCCTCTCCCTGGAGCACCGCTTCCGTAGCGGATAATTTTTTTTCTGTTTCCAGTTCACTGATGCGCTGCTGCTGGAGTTTTTGTTTCTGCCGGTGGTTGAGGTATAATAAAAACGAAACCACCAGCAAAGACGCTGCACCACCGATCAATATAGCATTGAGGGTGCTTTTACGTTTGATGGCCGCTTTTTGTAATTTTATCTCGGCGTCTTTTTTCTCCGTTTCATATTTTACCCGCAACTGCGCATCTTTTTCAGCTACAGATTCCGTAAAGATTTTCTCGGTGATTTTCTCGCTTTCGTCGCCATAGCGAAATGCCGTAGCAAAATCGTGGTTGGCAAATGCGATAGCGGACAAGGTACTCAGCACTTCTGCTTCCGCTTCCAGGAATTTATCTTTTTTTGTCAGTTGCAGGGCCTTCTGTGCGTAGTTCTCTGCAACGATAAAATCCCTTTTAAATAAAGAGTAAATAGCCAGCGCCTGGTTGGAGGCCACGATCCCGTACCCGTTCTGCACTTCGGTATGCAATACCAAAGCCTTATCGGCGTACAATTTTATCAGCTCGTATTGTCCTTCTTTCAATGCCACATCACAAAGCCCTTCATAAGCTATTGCTTCAATGCTCTTGCTGCCGATCCGCACGGCAATATCGATAGCTTCCCTATAGAGTTTTTTTGCTTCGTCGAATTTTTTGATCTCCCCGTAGCTATTGGCCAGGTTGACCAATGACGAGATCAACGAGGTTTTGTCTTCCAGTTTCCGGCCCAATTCAACAGATTTCAAACCATAACTGATCGCTTTATCATGTTGCTTCAGCATCAGGTAAGTGCCCTGCAACCCACCATAGAGATTCGATTCAATATTTGTATAGCCTTTGCCCCCGAGCATTTGTACCGCTTCCAGCGTATACTCCAACCCTTTCTCATAGTCCGACATGAACTTATATGCTTCCCCTATATTAAATAAGGAGACCCCGATATTGAATGTATCTTTTTTGGCTTTCGCGATCTCCATCGCCTTTTCACTATAATACAACATGGAATCGTAGCGGGCCTGGTAAGCATAGATATAAGCGAGGTGCCGGTTATATTTCAATATGCCGGTCTCAAAATTCAGTTGCCTGCTCAGCGCACCGGCCATTCCAACATACAGGATCGCCTTTTGAGGTTCGGATACTTCGTACTGGTTGGCGATTGAATGTAACAGCCATACTTTATTCGTGTCCTCTTGGGCCGTTGGCAGCAAGCGGAGCAGGCTGTCTTTGTTCAATAGTTGTGCCTTTGATGACAGGCAACAGAGCCCAAGCGTCATGGATAGTATGAATCCCTTCATCGGGGAAAATAAAATGGTAATGGCATTCGACAAATAAACCGTAATTCCACTACCCCCGTATCCCCTTTTTACATGATTTTATGGGTCGATGATCAATATCCTTCTTTTCCGGGATTGTTCCGTCCACTGCAATCGGGCAATTTTATCCTGTTGTTCTCACTATAAATCCCATTGCATGAAAAAGATTTTTTTTGCTTGCGTTCCATGCCTGGTATCAGTCTCCTTGTCTGCACAGGGAAATATTGGTATCGGTACCACCACACCCAGTTACCCTTTAAGTTTTTCGAACACCGTAGGTGATAAGATCTCCCTGTATGGAAATACCGGTCCTCATTATGGATTCGGGATACAAAGCGCCTTATTGCAAGTGCACACAGATGCCGCGGCCGCAAATATCGCTTTCGGGTATGGCAGCAGTGGCGCCTTCACGGAAAGAGCAAGGATCACCAACAGTGGTACCAATGGACTATCGGTCAACGGCAGGTTATTGCTGCGCAACGGTACTTCACCGATCGATCTCAACCAGGCTGCAGGAGTATGGTTATACACTCCCGATAATTCTGCACAACTGGCATTCATAGGCGTACAAAACAACCAGAATGTAGGATTCTATGGCGGTCCTGCCGGCTGGGGTTTTACCTATAACGCTGTGAACAGCCGTGTAGGTATCGGTAATAATAATCCCAATGCGCCTCTCTCCTTCCCGGCTTCATTAGGCAAGAAAATAACATTGTACCCCGGTGCTACCGGCGATGTAGGTATTGGCGTTTCGGGGAACAGGTTGTATTTGTATGCCGACAATCCCAATGCGGATGTAGCATTCGGATGGGATGCGGCTGGTGTATTCAATGAACGCTTTGCAGTAAAACCCAGTGGTGCCCTGGCGCTCAGTGGGAATATGGGTTTGGACGGACAACTGCTTATGAGTGGCGGTGCCGGACTTGCTAGTCAGTGGGTGACCCTCGGGAATCTGATCCAAACCATCACTACAGAGGGTGGCCCTTCACTCAATAATACGAATGTTGTTACGATATCATCCGCCCAGATGAACATTGTCACAACAAGACCCACTAAAGTAATGCTGTTTTGCCAGGGAAGTATCAACCTGAGTTGTACCGTGGTAGGTCCCTGTCATGGTGCCTGGCTCCTGGATATATTGCTTGACGGAACTTCTGTGACCACTTATACCATACAAGGCACATCACAACCGGGCGCATTAACCGATTACCGTATGGTAGGACCTGTAATAATGAATCTTTCACCGGGTATACATACGATATCGTTTACAGCCATGCGAATGGTTGGACAGGCTGCCACTCCCGTATTTACTGGTTTAAAGGCTACGGCTATCATGTTCCCGGGATAATAACTGGTCGATTAAATATCCTGTTTTTATGGGATTGTTCCCTGCGTTGCAATCGGGCAATTTTATCCTGTTGCTCCATCCCCAAAATACTGATGCATGAAAAAAATACTGATAGCGATCCTGCTCCTTTTATCTTATCAATTTACGCAAGCCCAAAACGTAGGCATTGGCACCACCACACCTGTTGCCCGTCTTCATGTAAGTGACAGCAATGTGTTGTTCACCGGGCCCAGTCCTTTTGTCAATTATAATCCACCACAGCTGCCACCCATACAAGGAGCCGGTACCCGGTTGATGTGGTACCCGCAGAAAGGGGCTTTTCGTGTTGGTTGGGTCGAGGATGATCGTTGGAATAAAGACAGCATCGGCATCTTCAGCATGGCATTTGGTCATTCTACCCTGGCACAGAACACGGGGTCGGTAGCGTTGGGTGTTCGTACGAACGCAAAAGGCATGGCGTCGATGGCAACAGGTTGGGGAAGCAGTGCCAACGCTGACTATAGTTATGCATCCGGTTTTTTTAGTACCGCTAACGGGATCAATTCAACGGCTATCGGGACACAAGCGCTTACCTCCAATTATTTCGCCATCTCTATCGGCAACAACACCGTAGCATCCGGCAATACCGCGGTGGCGCTCGGTGATTCAAGCATTGCATCCGGGTCTGCTTCTTTAGCCGCAGGATCTTATGTGACCGCCAAAGGCAGAGCATCGGTTACCCTCGGCGGCTGGAATGACAATACCGATAATCCGGATCCTGTTTTTAGTGCAGCAACGGACAGGATATTCCAGTTGGGAAATGGAGATGCATTTCTTGCAACAAGAAGGAATGCGCTAACTGTTTTGCGAAACGGTCATACAGGTATTGGGATCACCGATCCCCGTTTCCCGTTAAGCTTTGGTGCCGGTAATGGTGATAAGATCAGTTTTTATGATGATGGCAATCCTGCTGAACTGCATTTCGGAATCGGTGTAACATTTGGGCAGCTGATGCAGGTTCACAGCGCTACGCCTCTTGATGATATAGCATTTGGTACTGGTAAGAGTGGCGCATTTATAGAAAGCATGCGCATCAAAGGAAACCGGAAGATCGGTATCAATACTACCAATCCCCTCGCCACATTTCATGTAGCAGATAGCGGTGTGATCTTTACTGGTTCAACATTTGTACCCATTACAACTTCTTTTGGCCCTCCCGTCCAGGGAGCTGGCACCCGCATGATGTGGTATCCTGAAAAAGGAGCTTTCCGTACTGGTGAAGTAAGCGGAACAGAATGGGATATGATCAATGTGGGTCGTCATTCATTTGTTGCCGGAAAAAATTCCATCGCTAAAGGAGAATCGGCTATAGCAATAGGTTTTTTAAATATCGCTGTGGGTGATTATGCGTTGGCCATGGGCAATAGTTCTGTTGCCAGCGGATCAGGTGCGATCGCTATCGGCCAGGGCGCAAAGGCCGGTGGGTTTGGCGCAACGGCCACAGGATATGGAACGATTGCCAGGTCTGATTTTTCTTTTGTTACAGGCAGGTACAATGACACTACTGCCACCAACCGGATCTTTGAAGTCGGTAACGGAACTGCCGACAATGCAAGAAACAATGCGATAACTGTTTTACAAAACGGGAGTACATTGATCACTGCTCCTGCCTCCCTGCCTGTTATACCAGACAACCCGCCCGCAAGCGGAGCCGGTAACCGGATGATGTGGTATGCCGATAAAGCGGCATTCAGGGCGGGTAATGTTATTAATAACAGCTGGGATAAAGATAATATCGGGAATGTATCCTTTGCTGTCGGAAGTAATACACAGGCATCGGGTATCACTTCCTTCGCTTCTGGTACTTTTAGTTTCGCTACCGGCGAAACATCAACAGCTATGGGCTTTAGCGTGCAGGCACGGGCAAAGGGCGCTGCAGCATTTGGTATTTACAATGATATCACCGACAACCCCAACCCAGGTTTTGAATCGGTTTTCGACAGGATATTCCAGGTGGGGAATGGCACTACTAACCTGGCAAGAAAAAATGCGATCACTGTTTTGCGGAACGGCAATGTTGGGATCGGCAATATCAGCCCGGCAGCGACTCTTTCTGTTACCGGCACATCCAGTATTTCCGAATTCCTGAGCATTGGTAGTTTAACCGCTTCGCCTCTTCCCCGGCTGGAAGTGCTGGGGTCTGCCTGGTTCGCTGGTTCTGGCTATTATAGCTCATTTTTCACGGGCGCTGCGGAGCATACGTATTTAAGAGGAGGTAAAGCCGGTTCTCAACTCTTCTTAAATGATATACCCGGTGCGGGTTATATAATCACTGGTAATAACCTGGGTATTGGAAATACGAATCCAATACGCCCCTTATCCTTCCCTGCTTCCCTGGGAGAAAAGATATTGTTGTACCCCGGTGGAGCTGGCGAAGTAGGTATCGGTGTGTATGGAAATGAATTACGACTACATGCAGATAACCCCGGTGCCAAAGTGAGTTTTGGTACACAAACCAACGCGGGTGTTTTCACTGAAGCAGGAAAATTTGAGATCTCCGGCGGTTATGCACTGAGTGTATTTGGCAGTATCTGGGCCAATGGCACCACGTATACCAGCGATGAGCGCTTTAAAAAGAATATCACTTCCATCAACTCTCCTTTACAAAGACTATTACAAATAAACGGTGTGGAATATGAAATGAGGTCGGATGAATTCACTAAAAATAATTTCACCAATAACCGCCAAATGGGTTTGCTGGCGCAGAATGTAGAGAAGGTTGTTCCCGAAGCAGTGAATGAACTGGATGGATACAAGGGGGTGGACTATGCAAGACTAGTTCCATTGCTGATCGAAAGCATCAAAGAGCTGAATAAAAAAATTGAAGAACAACATCAAGAGATCGAACTTTTAAAAGCAACGAAAAAGAAATAAATTATGAAACAATTCCTCCTATTCCTGTTACTGCTAAACAGTGCAATTAGTTATGCGCAAACCGAAGACTATTACGGCCCCGTAAAGATCTCCTTTCACGGGTTTATCTGCAATCGCCCCACCAATGACGATCCGCTGGGCATGGACGGCGTAAGTGATGAAGTAACCGTGGATTTCTGGAGCTGGAATCCCGTTACTAATAACCGCGCAAGGTATGCCGGCATACATAAAATCTATGGAGAGGATTTCCTGCTCCCCAACAGGATCAAAGCCGGTACCGCTACCATTAACGGGGGGATGAAAGCAGGAGATAGTTATTATCGGGAAGGTGTTTATGGAGACAACGATCTGAACATTCTTTCTAATTATGATATTGTAAATACTTTTTGTTCCAATGAGACATTGATAGCAATATTCCCGGCCATTTTCGAAAGAGATGAGGGCCCTCTGCACACATCACCACTACAGGATGTCTACCTGGCAACACGCAGAGCATTCGATGATCTTGACATCCAAAACGGAATACGGGATTTCAGTGATAATTACACCTATAACGATAATGATCCTTATGGTTTTATCCTTGCGGGAAGACATATCGGCCTTGATGCAAAATATGCCGGCATGTTCACGGCCAATAAAAATAAGCTGGCCTCCCGGCCGATCGGTCTTTTTTCCAACTGGGATTATAGTTCTCAACTGATCATACTGACACCAAAGACCATAAAAATAATCGCGGAGAAAGATTATGGGTATGGTAAAGGGATACTGCCCATAATGTTCAATGAAGAATCGATGGGTAATACCGAAGGTCACGGTAACTATATCGTTCTCCTTAGAGTTGTTGCGGATATAAAAGACAGGAATCCACCTCCTGTTGTCCCGGAAAAAAGATTCGTGGGTGTGCAAGTCAACGGGATACGGCCCGGCGAGGCATTCAAATACGAGCTCCGGGCAGGCTCAAAACTCGACAGCATTACGATTCAAAGCCCGAATAGCACTGTCAATTTTGCGCTTAAAGTCGATACCGGCCGTTATTATATCGTCCGCCAGATCAGTGGACCCAGGATCTGCAATATCCCAAATTACTCAGGTAATGTCAGGGCGACCGATGTTCTTTTAACAGTAAACTGCCCCGCGCCCGCTACCAACCAAAAAATAGGCGTCAGGGTGAATGCGATCGGCTCCGACGAAAGTTTTGAATTCTCCGCGGGAGTGGACAAAAAAATAATGATCACCGAAGCGAACAGGATCATTTATTTCCCGGGAACATTTCCATCAGGTCAAACCTATACCGTAACCCAGGTCGATGGACCCCGTGATTGCAAGATCATGCCGGCAACCGGCCAGGTCGGAAACCAGGACATTGTTATCGATGTCGATTGCGGTCAGGCCAAGATGAAGACCCGCTTACGCGGAAAATTCACGGCACCAAAAGGCACAACGGCGATACTTAAATTAAACAATTCGGAAACATTAAAGATCGTGCAAACCAGCGATGCCTCTGGGGGCCTTGGCACCACTGCTTTTACATTTGTTACGCCCTATTATGAAGGAAGCGATTATGTAGTGACCCTGCAAAAGTCGCCCGGCAGCCCGGCCTGTATGATTTATGAAAATGCAGAAGGACAAATAGGTGACAGTGTTTTGGTAGGGATACGGAGCGACAAAGGCATCGACCTGGTGAGTCGTAGCAGCGATAATAAAATACTGAGTACATACTATGAAAGTTTTAATCCTGTCATCGGTGGAAAACATGAGGATGAGGGTCGTTATGTTGCTTTCGGCTCTTCGGCCAAAGGAATAGATGGTTCGACTGGAAAATACCGGCAGATATTCTGGCGCGACAGGAAATTGGGCATAATAAAATTGATCAGCAAGACTGCTGGTGGCGAAGAAGGAAACGGTAATAGTCAAATGGCGGCAATCTCTGCTGATGGCAAAACAGTAGTGTTCGAATCTTACGCCACCAACCTGTCCAGCGGTGACAATAGCTGGACAAGAGATGTGTATGCCTGGAATGAACAAGGCAATGCTGTTGAGCTGATAAGCAAGACAGCGGAAGGTATGGGTGGTAATGGAGAAAGTTATGAACCTGTTGTTTCCGGTGATGGTAGTGTGATCGCTTATACATCCAATGCAAGTGATATTGTCAAACTTGGACCTGTATTCTCAACTCCGAATATATATGTAAATAATGGTGGCAGCACCCTATTCATCACTAAAGATCATGAAACGGGTAACGCTGCCGGCGGCTACTCGCCTTCTATATCTGAAGATGGAACTAAGGTTGCCTTTTGCGCTTACACCTATAAGCTGGTTAAAAATGATAATAATAATCTCTGGGATATCTTCTTATGGCAAAGCGGTATGCCCGGTCTGAAAAGAATAAGTTTTACTTCGGGTGGTGCTGAAAGAAACCAGGGAACAGAAAGCTCCAGCCGTGTTGTGGCGCCAGCCATATCTGGGGACGGAAGATATGTAGCCTATGCCACTACCGCATCCAACATGGTTGCCGGTGATGACAACGGGATGCAGGATATTTTCATTTGCAGCAGTTCAGGTGGTGATGTAAGGATCGTGAGCGCAACAGGATCCGCCCCGGGCAATGGAGATAGCCCGATAAGCCAGGGCGAAAGGATCGGCATCAGCTACGACGGGAGATGGATCACCTATAATACGAATGCAGACAACCTGGGAGTTCTTAAAGGAAATATTGTTTTACAAAACACAAGATCCGGACAAATAATACCTGTTACAGATACTCGAAATGGAAGCACTGCCCGCCCGATGCTGTCAAGGGGCGGCTCCTATGTGATAGCGGGCTGTAGTGAGAAATATGACCCGAGGTTTCCCTCCTCCGGAATATTTCTTTTCTATCCCCATAAATAACCAGGTCCATAATAATTGTTAACCAAAAAATAGAAAAATGAAAAAGAAAAAAATATTGATCGCTGCTTTGCTGGTCGCTTTCACCGCAACCGCCTGGAAAATAGCCGACGATATCCTTACCCGCCTGGGTATGCATGAGCAGGCGGCAAAAAGTGCCATCATCGCCAATATTATAGGCAGGTACGATAGCGGACCCCTGGACGCAGCAGTAGAAGATGGCCCGACCAACAGTGTGTACAGTCAATTGAAATCTTTCCGGCTACCCTATGCAAAGCTGCTACCAAGTATCATTACGGGCGATAAGGCTGCCGCGGCGAAAGAGCTATGCGACTATGTAAAAAGCTATGTAGGCAGCGAAGCGTTTATGGTGGAATACAAGAAGCTAAAAGAATCCTCTGTGCCATTAACCGACGGGGGAATGTCTTTAGGAACTATGAAAAGAAATAGTGAGGTTCTCAGGAAGAATATCAAGAATTATCCCAACGATACCAAGTATGTAGCCGAGCAACAAAAACAATTAGATGAAAATGAGAAAAAGATCGCGGCTATACTGGAAACCATGAAAAAATCTTTCCCGGGAAAAGATGCCTGGGAAAAAACATACCCGGCCGATCCCGCGGTGATCATAAAGAAAAGATTGCAGGAATATATCCAGTTGGCTGCAACCGTGGATTTCAATGCAAAACTCGCCGGCAGTGGTAAAAAACAAACTTTCGTAAACCCGGTCTATGAAAAGAAAAGCCTGAAGTGGAAAGCTATTTACCGGGCTGGTAAAGAAGTAAATGATGTGGTGACTGCTTTTGTAAAAGAATGGCTAAAGGGAGAGATCATTCCAAAGGAAAAAAAGAACTAGAACCATCTCAAAAGTTAATAATAAATACCAGCCGGCAAGGCGGGAAGGATTGATTTTCAAGACAATTTACATTAACGTCTTACCGCCTTCCCGGCAAAAAAACTTTTAAGATAGCTTGTAATTAATACTGATCATTCAAGTATAAACCTATCGCAGTTAAAATAAAATTTAAACTAATGAAACATTCAAGCAAACTACAAGTCCTGGCATTTATGTTGATCGCTTTATGCAGTAGCCAACAATCTATTGCCCAAAAAGAGCGCCCGGTAAAAAACGGCGGGGTCCAGGATATAAAATTGCCCTTCACGAAAGAAATGGAGGAAAAAGTGGTTGCTGTCGTGCAACCTGTCAAAGAAAAGATAGAACAACTTTTTAAAGAAGACCCATCTGGTAACTATGCAGCATATGCCGATGAAGTAAGAAAACTGGATCAGCTGAAAAATATAGAAGAAAAAAAATTGCAAATACAAAAGATCCAAAAAAAATACTACCCCTTCATTAAAATGATCTGGGACCAGGCCAAAATAGATGAAAAAGATTACCAGCAAAAATTGCGGGATATATTTCCCCCGGAAATGAAGGAAACCATACGTTTTACCGAGTTCCTGAATTTTTCTGTGAGCGGAAGCCAAAAGCCAGCCCCACCCCCTCCCCCTCCCCCGCCAAGCCCGGCTAATATTTGTATTGATGGTGCTACCAATTTTTTCAGTATACAGAGGGTAGTTCAATCTGCCATTGGCAAAGCGAATGTCCACATTGTACCAAACCGCATACAGACTAACTGTGTCAGTGAGATTGCCGGACATACACAGGCCCAGGGCTTTATACTAAGCGACATTAAAATACCGGGAACTTTCCCCAGCGATAATAAAAAACTCAGGATCACAAAAAGCTATACATGGAGCGGCTATGCTACGGCAATTACTATCCTCGGTGCCTCGTTCGCGACTATGGCCACATCTACGGATAATTTTTCCAATGATGTTTTCATTCGTTGCTGGGCCCCGGTTATCTTTGCATCGTCTGTATCAAAAAATGAAGTGCGCACTGTTCAAACTTTAATAAACAAACAATTCCTGCTGAATATACGTTTTGGTCTTCATACTTACTGCGATACGTATGCCGGCGCATTTGCATTAAGTATTTCCAGCTCCAATTGTGAGAGCCTGATGTGGTCTGTTTGCGAAGAATAAAATACCAGCCATGAAAAAAATATTTTCATGCATACTGATCGCGATGAACTCAACCGTCTTTGCACAGGAAAGTTTTGATATTATCAATTATACAGCTCCCAAAGGATGGAAAAAACAAAATACAGAAAGTGCTGTCCAGCTCACCCAACAGGATGAAGTGGGCGGCACCTATTGTATCATTACCCTGATGAAAAGTATCCCGGTAGGGCATTTACAGGATTACAGGCAGGAGCCGAACGATCATTACCGGTATCTGGTTAAAACCCCCAGTTGGCTGTTTTAGTTGTGTCATAATATGAAATTGGGGGGAAATACAGGAACCCGGGCATAAGTATTCAATCGGCAACTGATCCTTTTTTATGCTCTAAAGAGCATAAAAAATCCCTGCTGATCCGTCTTATCTGTTAAATCCGTGTTCTTGTATTTCAAACCAGATAGTCACGGGCATAATTGAAGGATCGGGTGGTACACTATACCCGTTTTTTATTTTATCCCGGATATTCTCTATCTTCCTTGTCACAAAACTTATTGCTATGGCAACATCACACAAACCTTCTACTTTTCTTTTATTCCCCTGGGGATTAATGTCAATCGCATTGCTATTGATCCTGAACCTCACATTGAAGGGGGCCTTTTTCCAGAAGAACATGAGCTGGATCGCCCTGGTACTGATCATCCCTGCCGCTATCCTGGAGAATTTCAAAGTGGGTTATTCTACCATGCGGATCATGTTTATGAAAGTGGTGTATTCACTGATCTCCTTCCTCCTGGTAGGAATGGCTTTCGGATCTGCCCTGACAAGTTATTATAATGTAAAATTTGCCGGTTTAACTACGCCGATCAAAGCGATCAACCTGCCCTGGTATGTACTAATGGTATTGCTCATACTGCTGCTTATACAGATCGCCCAGTTGTTCAGTATGCTGAAAGCTGTGAAAAGAGAATTCATGCAGATGGATCCTGATAACTGATCAGAATTGCAGAGTTGGTACATTTTTTCACGCGACAAATTTAATAACCAGCGATATTATATTTATTTCTGAACCACATAGCATAGTTCACATTAGGAACCCACATAGACAGCTATGTGAAATTCTATGTGTCTTATGTGCCGCAGCCTGCCCTGAGGCATCGAAGGGTGGTTCAATTGTTTTTACCTTTTAGGTAAGGAAGAGTTGTAATCCTGCACATGAATCCTGATAACTGATCAGAATTGCTTCCAGGCTGCTTTCAGGAAAGGAAGAGTGGGAAGCGAAGAAATAATTTTCAGCTCGTCACCGAGCGAACTCTCATTATCCAAAAACCTCAGCACCGGCTGGGGTTTATTTTTTTTGAACAGGCGGGTGAATACCTCATCGCCGGGAAGTTTATGGTGTTTCAGGATATATAACAATGTGCTGTCATAAAACCGGAATCTGCCCGCTCCCCCGGGCATAGCAATAAAAGGATTGTTCTTTTTGATCAAACTATCAACGATACGGGCTGAATGTTTTTGAATGAACCGGAATGTATACCCGCTGGAAGCTTTAGTTTGACCACCTGCAGTACCGATATTAACGATCCGTCCGTCCACTGCGTCGAACTTATGGTTGGTCATAGGGATGACGCCAAACTCTTCGTCGCAAACTGTATAATCGCCGGTCTGCAAAAACTCGTTGATATAGTTACTCAATCCATCATCGTATTGTGCAGGTTCCAGTAACTCTTCGGAGAACAAAGTATATTCTACCAGTGCTTTGGTAGCGGAGAAAGGCATCACATATACAAAAGTGGTCCCGTGCTGCTGGCTAACCCTGAAATCCATCAGCGTAGCTTCGCCTGCACTGAATACCGGCTTCTTCGTTTCGATGATCCAGCCTTTAAAATGCTGGAGAAGATAGTATTCATCTTTTTTCAATACCGGTTTGTCAAACAGGATGCTGTTGAAGATATAGCCGGCCGTTACTTCTTCGTTATCCAACCTGGCCGAAGCCTGCCCTTTTCCGTTCTTTAATTCTTTGATGGTTCCTCTTCGCAGTTCAAAATTGGGGTGCTGTTGAATCAGCGATAAGCAATAATTGTAAAAATCGATCCCGCGGATCAGCTTATAACTATACGGAGAAAGTTGAAGCAAGCGGGAAAAATCCTTACCATGAAACCAGGCGCTACTCCATTGTGTATGCACAATGGATTCAAACAAACCCCGCCCTGTTTCCCAAAAACACCAGGTACGATCGTTCTGTTGTTTCTCTTCTTTATCGACCAGTAGAATTTTCTTGTTGGCAAACTTCCCGGAATGAATCATGTGCACGGCAAGACTCAGACCGGCACAGCCCATGCCTGCAATAATATAGTCGTATTTACCGGTAGTGTCCAGGGGGAATGATTGTGGATTGAGGATTGAGGATTTAAGATTGAAGATTTAAGAAGTCATTACTCTGCTTCGGGAGCATAAGCCACTTTCCTGTTACCGGCCATCAGTTTTTTGTCACGGCGTATCTTTTCCCAGTATTTTTTATGTACGTAAAGCATGCCAAAACTCTCGCCCTGGTGTTTATTGAGATGTTTATGATGCATTTTATGTGCCCAGCGGATCGCCCTGACATAGCTGCTGTTGCTGCGGCTGAACCATTTAAAGCGCTGGTGGATGATCACATCGTGCACCATGAAATACGCAAATCCATAGGCCATGATACCAAAGCCTATCGCCTGCATCCACCATACATGATCGTAGGTACCAAAAAAGATGAGCAGCATACTGGGGATCGCAAAGATGACAAAGAAAGCGTCGTTCTTCTCAAAAAAACCCGGTTCTACCTGGTGATGATCCCGGTGCAGGAACCAGAGGAACCCGTGCATTACAAATCGGTGTGTACACCAGGTCACGCCCTCCATTAAAATAAAAGTGCCGAGTAAAACCAATATATAATATACCACTCCCATCACGTTGCAAAATTAAATGCTTTATGCCAGTTTCGATTTGTATTCTTTGTTGTACCAGTTCTCTATCTTTGGAAATGCGATATGGAACCAGGCAGTGTATTTCTGTGGATGGGTTTCCAGGTTATCCCTGATCTCTTCCACTTTTTTATAACAACAATCCATTACTTCTTCTTTGTTAAAAAAGACAGGACCATCATATTTTCCTGCAAAAACGTGGTCGAACTCATGCTCGGTCAGCCCATTCCCCATATCTGCCTTGTATACAAAATCAAAGATCTTATCAAGAGTGGTCTCAAATCCCAACTCTTCCATTAACCTTCTTTGCGCGGCAGCGGCGGTATCCTCTCCCGGGAGCGGGTGACTGCAACAAGCATTGGTCCATAAGCCGCCGCTATGGTATTTACTGATCGCCCGTTGCTGGAGCAACATTTCGCCTTTGGGATTGAATATAAAAATGCTGAAAGCCCGGTGAAGTAAACCCTGCTTATGTGCCTGCATTTTTTCCATGCTGCCAATTGCATTGTCGCCGGCATTGACCAGTATAACATTGATTGTTTCCATGCTAAATAAGCCGCAACTGGTTTTTTACACCGGCCCTGAAGATGATCATGGCTTTATAGTAGTTGGGAATCCGGATCCTTTCTTCCAGCACCCTCGCCGGTTTCATTCGTTTTATCTTTTTAAACAACGAGAAATAGTATTTATATGCAACGTATACCCCAAATCTTGCATTCAGGGGTAGTTTGAGAATACCCTGGTAAGCATTACGGAAGTCGTTATGGATCTCTTCTTCGATCCGTCTTTTATCACATTCTTTGAAATCATTGAAATCGCAACCGGGAAAATAGATCCTTGACAATCCAGTAAAATCGGCTTTGATATCCCGGAGAAAATTCACTTTCTGGAAAGCTGCTCCCAGTGCCCTTGCCGATGATTCCAATTTATCATACAAATCCTGTTTGCCTCCACAAAAAACATAGAGACACATCAATCCCACCACTTCTGCCGAGCCATACACGTATTCTGCATAGCCTTCCTTGCTATACCGGGTCTGCAGAAGATCCAGCTCCATGCTGTGAAAAAAAGCATTGATCAGTTTATGATCGATATTATATTCATTCACCGTCAGCTGGAAACTATTAAGTACAGGGTTCAGGCTGATCCCTCTTTCAATAGCGTCATAGGTCTCTTTTTTGAATTGGGCGAGCAACAGGGATTTATCATAGTCATGAAAGGTGTCCACTATCTCATCGGCAAAACGAACAAATCCATAGATATTAAAAATCGGTGTACGCAGGTCCTTGTGCAAAAGCCCGATAGCTGAGGTAAATGAAGTACTGTATCGTTCTGTTACGACACGGCTGCAATGCTGGCTGGTGGTATGGAACAACTGTATCACTACTTGTAAAATAAGGAATTTATCCGAATACTTTTATCACTTGTTTAGCCACTACTTCGCCGCTGATCAGGCTGGGTGGAACACCGGGTCCGGGTACCGTCAACTGTCCGGTAAAGAACAGGTTTGCCAATTTTTTACTCTGGCAGGCCGGTCTGAATATCGCGGTCTGGCTCAATGTATTGGCCAGCCCATAGGCATTGCCCCGGAAGGAGTTATAGTCATGCGTAAAATCACTGACCGAATAACTCTTCTTATACACCACTGCATCCAGGATCAATTCCCCGGTATGTTGCTCCATTCTTTTCACAATCAGCCGAAAATAATTATCTCTTAATGCCTCCGTATCGTTTTCCAGGCCGGAAGCTACCGGCACAAGAAATACAATGCTTTCACAACCAGGTGGCGCTACCGAATCATCCGTCAACGAAGAAACACTTACATAGAATAAAGGTTCAGAGGGCCATTGCGGATCTTTATAGATCTCGTGACCATGCCGTTCAAACGGCACATCAAAAAATAAAGAGTGATGAACAGGTTGTTGAAGTTTTTTATTCAATCCCACATAATAAAGTAAACAGGAAGGTGCCATCGTTCTTTTTTCCCAGTAACTGGCAGAGTAGTTACGGTATTTTTCCGGCAATAGTTTTGTTTCGGTGAAATGGTAATCGGCGCCACTGATCACCGCGTCCGGTGTGTAACTGTTCTTATCTGTTACAACGGTGCCGGCCTTTTCGTTGGCAACTTCTATCGCTGTTACGGTTTCGTCAAAGTGAAATTTGACACCGAGTTCCAGTGCCAATTGATACATTCCATCCACAACTGCATACATCCCTTTCTCGGGGTACCAGGTTCCTCCTTTGATATCTGCATAATTCATCAGGCTGTACAGCGCCGGTGTATCTTCCGGTAAAGCGCCGAGGAACAAGACCGGGAATTCCATAATCCGCCTGAGTCTGGGATGTTTGAAATATTGTGCGATATGTTTTTTGATCGAGGAAAAGACCTGGAGTTTGAATACACCGCTGATCGTTTCCCAATCCATGAACTCGCGGACAGAACGGCCCGGTTTATATACGAGCCGGTTCATCCCGGTTTCGTATTTATAAGCGGCGCCTTTTAAATATTTTTCCAGCCTGGCTGCGCTCCCCGGTTCAAAGGATTCGAATACCTGTTTTAATTCCTCGTAGCCGGCAGGCATGTCGGTATATCCATCATCCCAGTAAATGCGATAGGAGGGATCGAGCCGATGAAGGGAATAATAATCGGATACTTTTTTCCCGAATTGTTCAAAATATCTTTCAAATACATCCGGCATCCAGTAAAAGCTGGGACCCATATCGAAAGTGAACCCATTTTCTTTTAACTGGCGGGCACGGCCACCGGGTGTGCTATTTTTTTCGATAACAGTAACCCGCCAGCCTTCCTTTGCCATAAAAGAGGCAGCAGATAAACCGGCGAAACCGGAACCGATCACCAATACTGATTTTTGTGACACAGAAAAAATTTTAGAAACGGCTTATCTGCTCTTTCAGCAATTTTCTTGCAAAGTGGATCCTGCTTTTAATGGTACCAAGCGGTTCCTGGAGCACTTCGGCAATCTCATTGTATTTATATCCATCAAAATACAATAAAAACGGAGTTCGGAATATTTCAGGAAGATCCTGTATCGCTTTGTGGATCTCTTTTAACCGCATACCGCTTTCTGCAGCATTGGTAACAGTGGCCTGTTTAAGATTGATAAGATAGTCATTTGGCGTACTGTCGAAGATCGTTTTTTGTTTAGCTTTTCTGCGGTAATCGTTAATAAATATATTCCGCATGATCGTGAATAACCATGCCTTGATATTAGTACCAACATGATATTTCTCCTGGTTGGCCAATGCCTTGTAGAGTGTCTCCTGGTATAGATCATTGGCCGCTTCGGTATCTCTTGTAAGATTGATAGCAAACGGTTTCAGGAAATCCGCATTGGTCTGCAGCATTTTATTGAACTCGGGGCTTGACATATTTTGTTTAATTATTTACTATGCAAATTTAAACACTATTTTGGCAGGGTCAAAATTATTTTTCCCCGTTTTAGGTCAACAAGAATGATACCGGCTGCCAAAACAGGTCAATCTGTCTTATACCGGTTGTTCGTCCAATTTCATTGGTTTAAACGGCTGCTACACCGGCTCAATACCGGAAACAGCACTTTTACTCTTGAAATATTGGTATTAAAGGGAGGAGAAGTACTCCATTACCTCGGATAAGGACCGCTTAAAATGAACAGTCTGGGGAATTTTCTTCTTGTATTGCTGGGTCACCTGCCCCGAAATGACAGTATTTACCCCCTGAAACCGCTGCTGGACCTGTTGCAGGAATTTCTCCAGGTTGAACCCGGACCCGGTTGCAGTGAGGTGGACAAAAATGATATCGGGCTTTTTAAAGCGGACCACATGTTCGACATCTTTTACCGGCACATTGGCGCCAAGGTAAAGGGTCGTAGCACCCCTGCTTTTTAATAAATAGTACATAAAAAGCAGGCCCAGCTCATGATGTTCCCCCTCGGGAAGGAATAAGAGAAAGGTCTTATCCAGTTTAATATTCGATACGGTGGTCTCGATACCTACGATCAGTTTTTGCCGGATGATATTGGTGACCAGGTGTTCTTGTGCGGGATTGATGCGACCGGTCTGCCAGAGTATTCCGATCTTTTCGAGGAAAGGGAAAATAACCTGGATCACTGTTCTTTCAATACCTTTTGCCGTAATATAATTGCTGAGGATCTTTTCAAAGCCTTCCATATCCAGGTCGATCATCATTTCCACCAATTCATTGATGTACCGGTCCTGGATAGCACGTGTATCAGCGAGTGACAGAATATTATCTTTTATTTCCCCCGCCTTCATCCGGTCGATATGCGAGATCTTAAAACCATACTTATTCAGCAGGGCTACATTCAGTACGGTCCTTAATTCATCATTGCTGTAATAGCGGATATTGGTCTCCGTCCGCCGGGGTTTGAGGAAATTATACCGCTGTTCCCAGATACGTATCGTATGGGCTTTGATACCGGAAAGCGTTTCCAGGTCTTTTATGGTAAATGCATTCATGGACCCCATCATTACAAGCGTAAATGAAAAAAGTTTAACGCCTGCCTGTCGTGAGGCAGGGATCAAATCCTTTTACACTATGTACGGGGGGATCAGAGTTCAGGATTCCTGATCTTACCGGTATCAAACAATTTCTGAACCGACGAGATCAAAGCGGGATTCCTTAGTGCGTCGAGGTGCCGGGCATGGTGGAGGTCGGTCCCTACCAGGTCATAATATCCTTTTTTTACGAGGTACTGCGCCAGTTCCTGGACAGAGCGTCCATAATGCCCCCCGAGCGAAAGAAGGTTGAGCTGGAACAGGCAACCGATCTCCTTCAACTCTTCATAAAAAGGCTTGTTGTGTTCAAGGTAGGCATAGCGCTCCGGGTGAGCGATGACCGGCAGATAGTTCTGCATCTGCATATCGAATAAAATATCTTTTAAACTATGCGAAGGATAGGCCATGGAAAATTCTACCAGTACCATATTGCCGCTGATCGGCAACAGGGGTGTATTCTTTTTCACCAACCCTTCCACATGATCATCCAGGAAATATTCTGCGGCGGCATTGATCTCCACATTCCATCCTTCTGCTTTAACGGCTTCCCGCAACAGTTCCAGTTTCTGCAAAATGATCTCATGGGTATTCGGGTACATCTCCCAGAGTATATGCGGCGTAGTGATCAGTTTTGTATACCCGAGATCCATCATGCCTTTTACCAGTTTCAGCGATGTAGCCATATCGGGCGAACCATCATCGATACCGGGAAGCAGGTGCGAGTGCATATCCGCTTTCAGGAAGCTGAGATCAGAAGGAGCCGGTTTTGATCTGGAAAAAAGTTTGAACATGCTTGACGGGTAACTAAAATTACTACTTATGCCATTCAACACTGCTACAATAATCAGAAATTCCGCTTCGGCAGGGAAGGAAATATCTTATAGACCAGTTTGCTATGGGGAAAAATCACGTACCAGGCCGTGAGGAACAATATCATAAAATCTGTGCCGAAGTGCTGGTGCTGCTGGTACCATACTTCCAGCGCTCCTTTATGTGGCGATATCACCTGGCGGTAACATTCATGGGGCGGCAACTGGCTTTGCGTCAGGATCAGTTCTTCGTCCCGGAAAACGATAGAGCCGATGCCCGTCAGGCCCGGGTGTACATTGTAGACCTTTGCCTTCATTTCATCGGAATACCTGTCAAATCCTGTTTTCATCAAAGGGCGGGGACCTACAAAAGACATATCTCCTATCAGTATATTCAGTAGCTGGGGTAGTTCATTCAATTTACTCTGGCGCAGGAATTTTCCCACGGGGGTGATGCGGGGATCCTTCCGGACGGTCATGTCCCCCAGGCCCATATTGGGGCTATTCTTCAGCATAGTGGCAAATTTATAAATGCCAAACATCTTATTCTTGTAACCCACCCGTTGCTGTTTGAAAAGAACTTCGTGTTCGCCCGTCAGCAATAATAAAATGACCACGGGGATAAAGATGGGGAGCAAAATAACCAATGCTACCAGTGAAAAAATAATGTCAAAAAAACGTTTGATGTATTGGTACATATTTTTACCCGATTGCGGCTTTGATCTCTTTGACGACGATGTTCAATTGCTCGTCTGTAATATTGGTGGAACTCGGAATACTGAGACAGGTGCGGTAAATATAATCAGCATGATCATTTTGCTGAATATAAACACAATCCTTGTACATCGGTAATTTATTCATCGGCATCCAGAAACGGCGGCTCAATACATTATTGGCATTCAGGTGATCGAGTAGTTCCTGTTGGTTTTCGGTTTGAATAGTGACCAGCCAGGCATTCGTTGCTACATCGGGCAACTCCTGCTGGAAACGGATATCAGCCACCCCGGCCAGTTCTTTTTTATAAAAAGCAGTGCATTCTCTTTTTCGTTGTATAAAGGCCGGCAGTTGCTCCATCTGTGCTACGCCTATTGCTGCGAGCACATTTACCAGGCGGTAATTATATCCCACCTCATCATGATAATATTCATCCGGACTGGCTTTGGCTGTAGTGGTGATATGTTTGGCATGTTTGGCCAGGGCTTCATCGTTACTAACGATCACACCGCCACCGCCCGTGGAGATGATCTTATTGCCATTAAAGCTAAAACAAGCAAGCGGGCTGAAGCTCCCGGCGCTTTTCCCCTTAAAAGTACTACCCAATGCCTCGGTTGAATCTTCAACGATGGGTAATGGATATTTTTTGACGATCGAAAGAAAACGATCCATATCGCAGATATTACCGAGTATATGTACCGGCATGATCGCCCCGATATAACGTCCATCTTTTATATAGAACAACCTGCCATCCTTTTCATCTGTTTCATTTTCCAAGAATTCTTCCAGCAGGTCCAGGTCCATTTGCCAGAGGTTCGGGTCGGCATCGATCAATAGGGGCTCCGCACCCAAATATTTTATGGAGTTGGCAGATGCCACAAAAGTCAGGTTGGGCAAAATGACATAGTCGCCTTGTTTTACACCGGACAGCAGCAATGCGATATGCAGGGCTGCGGTACCATTCACAGCCGCCACTCCGTATTTGGCTCCGGCAAATTCCGCAACCATCTGCTCGAATTTTGTCACGTAGGAACCAACAGAAGATATCCAGCCGGTATCCAGGCAGTCTTTTACATATTTCCATTCATTGCCGCTGATATTGGGGACAGACAGTGGTATCATAAGTTATTAAACGATTTTAACCATTACATTTTTTTATCCAGCAATTTACCGGTCTCGATATGAGAAAAGGTCGGTATGTATTTTTCCAGCAGCGCAACGATCTCTTCCTTTTTCACTTCCTGCTTGTTCAACAGCGCTTCCATTTGCGGGAAGAACCCGTTCTTTTCATCCAAATTCACATCGGGTGCATTGCCTTTGATCACTCCCAGTGAGGCAAAGCGTTGCATATCCGGTTGCTCTTCTCCTGTATAAAATTCTTCATAGAGTTTCTCCCCGGTTGTGTCGGATGCAAAGGTATAAACAGGATATTGCGTGGTCCCGGGTTGCATTGCTGCTGCAAAATTCTTTGCCTCTTCTTCCGAAGTGCATTCATGCATGCTGTAACCGGCTTCCGCCAGGAATTTATGCGTGATATCATAAAAACTTGTCAGCATTTTTTCGCTGAACTTCGGGAAGAATATCTCTCCGCTATTCCCGAGCATACAGGTCAGCATACAGATATCGCCTGATTCGGCCGGGGAAACAAAATACCGTGTAACGTCTTTGGGAACGGATAAAGGATGACGGCTCATCAGCCTGTTGATAAAGCCATCGAGCAGGCTGCCGTTGGAGAAAGCGACATTCGCAAAACGTGCGGTGGTGCAATGCATCCGGGAGGCAAAGTCCATCACCAGGTCTTCCATGAGTTTTTTAGTGGCCCCCATGATATTGACCGGGTTCGCTGCCTTGTCGGTGGATACACAAAAGAACCGCGAAGGTTTATCTTTTTCTACCAGGGTCAGCAGGTCATGGGCATATAATAAATTATTCTGCACCATGGCTTCGATCGAAAAAATATCTTTCTCACTGCGCACATGTTTATGCGCCGCGAAATTAGCGATGATATCAAATGGTTTGTAGGCTTCGTAGATCCTGTTAAAGATAGAACTGCCGAAATTAACCGGGTAGGTTATGAATGAGGGAGGGACAAAAAGGCCGTTGGTACTCCGAACATCCCGCACCAGTTCGGTGAGGCCGTTCTCATTGGAGTCTACCACCACCACGGCAGCGGGCTTAAAGGCAAGGATCGATTTGATATAATTGGAACCGATCGTTCCTCCCCCACCGATGACCAGTACTTTCTTTCCTTCTATACAATCCTGCAGTGCTGCTTTATTGGCGGTAATATCCTCCCGGAAAAAAGATTCCTTTCTTTCCAGCACTTGCTCATGTATAAACTTGTCCAGGTCAAATATCATTTGCTGCGGTTTGGGCTTGTTGTGCTATTTCCTTTTTTAATTCGCCGGTGTACCGGAATATCTTTTCTTCCACCTGTTTGGGGAAGGGTGACTGGTCATCTACGGGATAAAAAACAAATTCATCTCCCAATAAGGGCTTCAGTTTTTTTTTATGGTCCCTGAACTGCGTGAACCAGCCCTCGTAATGATTCAGCAATATTACTATATCATGCGCTAAGTCTTCCGGAATAAAAGCTGCTTTATTAATGAGCAGTTTGTATACTTTCCGGTTGGCCACCCGGATAGTTTCCGCATGCAGGTATATTTTATTGACCAGGTATTTTGAATAGGCTTCCCGGGAAAGGCGCATAAAAAAACAAAGCGGGGTCAGCAGTTGGTGCAGTTGGTCTTTCCGGGTGTGCATGTTGGTGATATAGGATTTCAGGCTTGTGTTTTTTCAGCGGCTTTAAATGCCCAGACCTCATCTCCATAGGTAGTGGCTTTGATCCTTCTTTGTATTTCAGCCTCACTCATGCCGGGTAGCAATACACACAATTCATTCAGATCTTTTCTCTTATACGGCTGCCTGGTCCAGCTCTCTTTACTCTCCGGCAAGCCATTACCCAGGAGTATACCACTTACCAATTCATAGAAAAGATGCAATATATAGGTATAGCAACGTTGTGTCACTGAAAAAACATTATCTGTTTCAAATACCGGGAATCGTCGCACAGCGATCACGGAGCCTGAATCCACTTTTGGTAACATGTGATGACAGGTTATGCCAAATTCATTCTCCCCGTTATAAATCGCAAAATTGGTGCAGCCGATGCCAGGGTATTCCGGTGGACCGGGGTGCAGGTTAATAGCTGCAAAAGATGCATTGGCTAAAATAGTATCCGGTATTATCCATTGTGCCAGGTAAGAAACCAGCAGATCTCCTTTCCAGTCACGTATCTCCTGCGGGATGGGGTCTCCCCGTTTTGAAAAGATGATCAGGGGGCTCTCAAAATGCAGATGAATAAATTCAGCAGCCGTTTTCGCATAGAAATTCTCGGCTTTCGCTATAAAAAGAACCTTCAGTTTGCTTTTTGTCTTGCTCATAACCTTTTTATCCGTGGGTCGAATTTTTTGCTTTCAGCGTTGGCAAAGTTATTAAGAATTGGGCAGACCTAAAAGCGTGATTATTACAACCCTCCGAGGTTGGGAACCCTCCGAGGGTTGTAATAATCAAATAAAAAAACCTGCCGGGTCAGTCTGACCGGGCAGGTATATAGAAATTTTACGATGTTGTCTTAAGCAGCCACCAGTTTGCGGGCCGGTTTCTTAACCAATGAACGGGCGGGGTTACCAATAACCGTTGCATTGTCAGGAATATCTTTTATCACAACCGTGCCGGCACCGATGGTAACATTGTTACCGATATGGATACCCTGGCGGATCACCGAATTGGCACCAACAAATGTTCCTCTTCCTACCATCACGTTTCCACACAATACCGCACCGGGTGCGATATGGCTGAAATCACCGATGATACATTCATGGTCGATGCTGGATGACGTATTACAGATCACTCCCGTTCCCAGTTCCACCAGTGGATTCAGGGTAGCGTTGGCAGCGATCATGATGCCATCACCCATTTTCACCGACGCCGAAATAACAGCACTGGGATGTATCGCGTTGATCGGGTTGCCGAGATACTGGCTCAACTGGGTGTGGATCCTCTCGCGGATACCGTTATGACCTACACAGGCAAAGAAATCATAATTCTTTAGCCGGTGAATCACTTCACTTTCTTTCCCGAGATAATCTAAATGGTAAGGATTGAACGGTTTTTCTTCCTGGTCGCAATAAGCAGTTACTAAACGACCGGCGCTAAGCAGTATGTCGATGATGACATAAGCGTGGCCGGAATAGCCAACAATGGCCACTGGTTTTTTCAATGTGGATTTCATTGATATAGGATTTTGGAAAGACTAAAGTAATAGTCGTCTTTTCAAAAGCAAAGCGAAGAGGGGATCAAAAGGGGGAAATCAGGTACTAGTACTTTTGCTGGATAAGTAAATCTCCGATATACCAGGCCTAAAAGCCCGTTAATCAAGGATTTCCCGGTACCTCCGGAGGAGTGTTTGGTGTACAACGGGCTGATCAAAATGCGCTTCGATCTTCGCCCGGAGGGCTTTCGAGTAAGTTGCTGCCTGGGCGGGGTTGGCCAGTGCATACCTCATCTTTTCGAATAATTGTTCCGCATTGCTGACATCGAAAATGAGCCCGGTTTGATCATTGTCCACGATATCAATATTGCCTTCGATACGGGAACATATAATGGGGCAAAGCATGGCGCCTGCCTGTAGTAATACATTGGGAAATCCTTCGCGGTGAGAAGCATGGATCAGCGCAAAACTGAATTGCATATAATATTCTACCTGGTCGCTCCAGCCGGTCATGATGATAGCCGGGTGTGACTGGAGGAGTTCTTTGGTCTTTTCACTCACCGGGTCTACTTCATCTTCATATTCGCCCACAAGTATCAACCGTGCGCTGGTATTCTTTTCATGCACCCGTATAAATGCATTTACCAGTTCATCAATGCCTTTGTCATGAACAATCCTGCCAACACTGAGAAAATAGACCAGGTTCTCATCATAATTCACGGAACCTTTTATTTTCTGCAACACAACAGGATCGAGGGAGGTTGCGGAAAACCGGGAGAGATTTATCCCGTTACTGGAACCAAGACCAATGACCTCCAGTTTTTTTTTGCTGGCCAGTTTATGCCCGGTGATGTACTGCAACAAAGAAAAACTATTGGGCCAGATATGTGTAGCCGCTCTCCCTGTCAATTTTTCCATGCTAACCAGCAATTTCCGCGTAAAGCCTTTGGATGTCATGAACCGGAGTCCTGCTATCGTATGTATCCTGACTTTGACGCCGGCAAATTTTGCGGCCAGCATTCCCAGTAAACCAGCTTTGGGTGTATGTGAATGAACAATATCCGGCTTTTCCTTTTTAATGAAGCGGTACAAACGCCATAAGGAACGGAGATCGGCAAAGGGAGTCAGCTTCCGGGTCATCGGTATGATCGCATGCCGGCATCCTTCGGTGGCGATCACTTCCTCCCATTCCTTTCCTTCACTGCTAACCATTACCACTTCAAAACCATTCTCCTGCATATACCGCATTTGCCCTTTTAATAGCAATTTTAAAGAGATTGGCGCAGTCGTGATTCGTATGATCTTGGGCATAATTAAAAGGCTCACTACCGGGTTGTTATTTTTTGTTCTTAAAAAGCCGGTAATAAAGATATTGCCAGATAGTAGGATGATACCAGAGGGCCCCTTTATTCCCCGTGGGCACTACCGGGTTGAGTTTGTTATTGACGGCGTTTTCCACCGATTTCAACACCAGTGGTATCCCTTCTCCAAATTGCAGGTAAGGGTAGGTAATAAAATTATCTTTTGGTGTAACCTGTATAAGCGATTGGTACAACACAGCCCCCGTATCCACTCCTTTATCTACCAGGTGCACTGTTACACCGCAATGTTCCGGGTCATTCTTCACCATAGCCCAGTATCCACCATGTACACCCCGGTATTGCGGGGTAATGCCGGTATGCATGTTAATGAATACAGCAGGAGTGCTATCCAATAATTTTTTTGAGAGTATGCGGGTTCCGTTCACCAGCACGATACCCGGTTTCAACTCCTGTAAGAGCCGGAGGGTTGACTCATCGTTGGCAGAAATTACTTGTTTGATCTTGTTTTCGGGTAGAACTGTTACATCAAAACCATACTGCGAAATGATGGACCGCACTCTTTTTTTGGAACCGGCATTAATAAAAGGAACAACCAGCACACTAAAAAATATCTGGCCCATGGTACGGAAGAAACCTAATCGTTTAAATCTTCTCTTCGCCAATGTTGCTCCCCTCATGGGTTGCTCGATAATGATCGTATCGACGGGGTGATGCGGGTTGATATGATTATAAAGGGCCGTTGTAGAAAAACAGGCCGAACAAAGCAGGACTATCTTCTTATTCATGGGTAGATTTCAATTGATCGGTAAGGCCGCTCATGGTGATGCTTTCAAAATCATAGCGCTTATTCAACTGATCGTAATATTTCAATATTTTTTCCAGGAATGCAATGTTCTGCTCCAGGTTCGTTCCAAAATTATGTGGGTGCCACCAGAGATGAAACAGCTTTCTCTTTTTAGCTGCGTGGAGCATTGCCCTTTTTACCCGGTTCAGCCGTAACCCTTCCAGGAAAGAAAGTTTTTTGCTCCAGGGTCTCAAAAATCTTGACGCTGCCACGTTTGTGATCACCGAAGCCGTAACATGTTGCTGTGTATGGCAATGATAGCCGGTAAGATTAATATAGGTATCGATGAATCGAAAAGCACGCCGGGTAAGGCTTTCATCGTTTTTATTCCGGCCGGCATATAACCAGGATAAGGGGTTGCCACGGTAAGAATCAATCCCTGCTTCCTTGCAGCAAACCAGGTATTCTTCATTGAACTGGTTGCGGGGAAAAACAAGGCTGCGAACTTCTATATGATTGGCCGATCCAATTTTCCGGGCCGCCACCAGGTCCTCGCGAAAAGCTTCGATCGTTTGACCAGGCTCCAGGCAATAATAATGACAAAAAGTATGTGTACCTACCTCATGATTTTTATTCGCAGCGATCTGTTGGAGCAATGAATAGCCAAAATGATACGGATCATCATTTTCATCATGGCCAAGTATCGAAAAGTCAGGGTAAGGAGAGAGTTTAGGATCAGTATACTCCGGTAATACGGCCGGTTTATTCGCCAGCAATTCTTCCCTGTTCTTTGCAAACAAAAAACCTACCGTGGAGAATGTAGTTCGGGTATGGTATTTATCAAAGAGGCTGAGCATGGCCGGTATTGCCTGCTGCACGCCGAGGATATTCGATCCGTAACTTTCAATCGTCTTTTTATCCCGGACGCCCCATAGCAATTCGAAGTCGAGAGAGATGACGAATTTCCCGTTAGAGAAAAATGCTTGCTGATCAGTTGACACGTTTCACACATTTAGTATGCCATACATTCAATGCAAATAAAGTGTAGAGCATTTTAGCCCTTTTCTCATCCGGCACATTCACTTTTCTATCCAATAGTTTCCGGATGAAATCCCGGTCTACAAAGTTGTCCGCATACGAATTATTGTTATCCAGGTAATCAAAGATGGGCTCCTTCAATTCATTATCCACCCATTGTTTGAGCGGAACCTCGAAGCCTCTTTTGGGCTGGTTGATCAACTCTCCCGGTAAATATTGAATAGCCAGTTGGCGAAGAAGGTATTTTGTCGTGCTACCTTTTATTTTATGATCATCTTTAAACCCGGGTGCCAGTTCCAGTAATTCCCTTGACAGGAATGGACTGCGTCCTTCCAGTGAATTGGCCATAGTGGCTATATCCATTTTTACCAGCAGTATATCGGGTAAAATGCAATTGAAATCCATACACATCATCTTCTGCAATCCTGAGAGTTCCGTGTCTTTCAATTTCTCCAGGAGTTCCCGTATTTCTTTTACCGGGTCTGTAGTTGCCGGCTTCAAACAGGAACTGAATCCGCTGAATATATCCGTGGTCGCTGAAAGATAGATATCTTCTTTTTGTTGGGAAGCCAGGTCCGCCAGGCGGTACAGGTAATTGAGCTTCGACTGTTTTTGCTTTGAATAAGGAATGATCTTTTTCATTCCCTTTGCGATCCCGGTTACAAGGCCGGGTTTTCCAAAAAAATCATACTTCGAAAAAGGTACATAGCGGCGATAACCCCCAAACAATTCATCAGCGCCGTCGCCATTCAGGATCACGGTCAGGTGTTTTCTTGCTTCCCGGCTGACATAGTAGCTCGGTATGGCCGAATCGTCATAAAAAGGTTCGCCGTAGTTGGCAAGGATATTTTCAATATCTGTTTTCAGATGATCAAAAGAGATATTGATCTCGGTATGATGGGTTTTAAATTTGCTGGCCACCAATCTTGCAAGAGGTGCTTCATCATATGCCCCGGTAAAAGAAACCGTAAAGGTCTTCAGCGAATCATTGTATTGCGAAGCAATGGCTGTTACCAATCCACTGTCGATACCGCCGCTCAAAAAAGAACCAACCTCAAGGTCGGATGATTCCAACCTTCTCCTGACAGCAGCGTGTAATGCCCTGTCAGTTTGATGCATCGCTTCTTCCAGTGATGCCGGGTTGCGGGCTTCGTAAAAAGGTTGGATATCCCACCAGCGGGTAATTTTTACAGAAGCGTTTGCCAGGTCTACTTCTGCATAATGACCGGCGGGTAACTCTTTTACATTTTTATAAGGAGTAGCACTTCCGTGAAAAGCGCCGTAGCGGAGAAATTGCTCAATATTTTCATTGCTGATCCCGGGTCTCACCTGGTGATATAAAGCATTCAGTTCACTGGCAAAAACAAAGGACCCTTCTCCCGTGTAATAATAAACCGGTTTTTTTCCGGCCCTGTCTCTTGCAATGAAAAGAGAATTTTGCTTGCGGTCGTAAATGATAAAGACAAACATCCCGTCAAACTCATGCAGGCAGGCAGGTCCGAGTTGAGCATACGCTTTCAGGATGGTTTCGGTGTCGGAGGAGGTCTTGCCTGTCCACCCGTATTTTTTCCGAACGTCCTGGTGATTATAGATCTCGCCATTAAAGATGATGGTCAGGTGCTCTTCGTGCATGGGTTGCTTTCCCCCGGCGATATCCAGGATAGAAAGGCGGTGATGATGTAGCTGGAGTGTTCCTTCTTCAAAAGTGCTCTGGTCATCGGGTCCACGGTGCCAGAGATCTTTGGTGAGTTGCCCGATATCCAGCCGGTGATTGATTGAGCCTGCAATACCACACATAGATGCTAAAATAATTTTTTGTGCAAAAGAATATTGGGCGAGGCTTTCCCTGTTTTATCGAGTATCACGAATAACATGATCAGGAAAAAAGGGAGCGCCGGGATCTTGTACCGCGCCAGTGTACCAAAATTCAATGTACTCATTCCTACGAGGCCGGCAAACAAAATAGAATAGATAAAACAGAAGACGATCGAAGGGTTCTCCGCCAACACCTGCCGGAATTTCCTGAACGATGTATACCGGAAACAATTAAAAGTCAGCCAGAGAAAAAGCATGGCCTCCAGCGCGGTCAAGGCCATAATGGGGCTTCGGACCTCCCAGGGATAGGGTCTGAATAAGGAGTTCATGATCCCCAATGGAAATAATTTCAATATCCCGCCTACGGAATTATCGATGGAAGAAGCTTTGAACGAGGACCCCGCATCATCCTGGATACTATACGTATTCTGCTGTGATTCCAGCGCTTTGATAATATTTTGGGTGGCATACTGCGAAGCGAGCTCTGAACTGGCGATCTTCTGCATAAAATAGATACTTCCGAAGATCGTCAGTCCTGTAAACATCAGGGTGGCGAACATCCGGAATCCTTTGTCCTTGATATTCCTGTTCAGCAAAAGATAGGCCCAGACCAGGAAACCGGGTACAGCGCAAAGCACGATATAGGGTTTGATATAAAAAAGCAAAAACCCGGAAAGAGTCACTACGATAATATTGGCCAGCACTTTTTTTCGCAGGAAAAAAAGCTGGTGAACACCATAGATAAAAAATCCCAGCGCTCCCATCGTAATGGAATCCTTCATCAGCGCACTGCTCCAGAAAAGAAGGGAGGGTAAAAAAAGCGTAGCGATAGCAATTTTCTTGTGCAGGTGCGGGAAGAATGAATAAAACAATTTAAATATTCTCCAGCAGCCCCCAAAAGCAAAAAAAGAACAACAAAAAGAAACACATAAATAACTCTGATCAAAAAGGAAGGAAAAAGGTAATGCGAAACGGGGTACCATGTAATTACTTACCTGGTACATGTATAAATGCGTGATCGCATTCCCGTCATACATAAAATAGGCTGTAAGGGAGCTGCTTGGATCGAGCTTTGCATTCGTATAAGCCTCATTCAAATGCGAAAAATCATCGCTTACCGCCAGGTGAAGATCTTGAAGGGCCCTGTAAAACAGTCCCGTATCACCACCACCATAGTAATACGCGATGACGACGGTGTATAATACTGTAGCGATAAGCCTGAACGTAAGCCCGGTAATGAAATACTTTTCTATTTCCGTCCTTTTGTACTTAACCCTGATCCTGTAGGCCGCAATATAGATCAGCAGCAGACAAAAAGGTACTTTGTAATAGTCGTCAACGAAGATGAGGTTAAATTCCGGCTCCATTTACCTTATTACCTTTTCAGGATTGGGGGTTTGTATCTATTATCCATTCTTTATACCACAATTGAAACACCAGCAGGTACCATAGTTTTTCCGGTTGAGCATGATTACCATTATAAAAACCCTGTACGATCTTGCTGATATTCTTTTTATCGAATATACCCTGGCGGGTGATAAAATCATCGTTGAGATAGCTAAAGATCATTTCTTTGAAGCTTGTTTTCATCCAGGTCATGATCGGAATAGCAAATCCCATCTTGGGGCGCTCCATCATTTCTCTTGGAATATATTTATTCACCAGTTCCTTCAGAATGAATTTCTTTTGGCCGTTCCGGTATTTAAGATCGACGGGCAACACCGATACCCAATCCATGATATGCTGATCCAGGAAGGGTTCCCGGCCTTCGAGCCCGACTGACATCGATGCCCTGTCCACTTTTTGAAGGATGTCATCCACCATATACGTTTCATAATCGATGGCCATCATATAGGTCAGGGGATCGTAGAACTCGGCTTTTAGTTTGTCTACCCTGTAATTCGTTTCCAGCTTATGGATCGGGCTTATGAACAGGTTATCGATTTCTCTTTTCGTAAACAGTTCGCTGGAGAGCGCATAAATAGTATTGAATGTCGGGTTCTTGAGCATTTCTGCAAAGCGATCCCATCGGTTGACAAACAAATGATTATTCTTTATAAAAGGCATTGCATGTACTGGCAGAGCTTTCAGCAGGTAATGCGAAGCTTTTGCAAGCGCCTTTGGCATTTTGCTGAGCCTGGTCCGGCGCTGCAGGTAGATCTCGTATTTAGTATATCCTGCAAACAGCTCATCGCCTGCATCCGCGGATAAGGCCACCGTTACTTTCTCTCTTGCCAACCGGCTGACCAGCATTGTGGGGATGGCGCTGCTGTCTGCAAAAGGCTCATCGTAATAATAAGAAAGGGTCGGGATGATACTTTTGGCCACATCGTCCGTACAATGATACTCGGTATGATCGGTGCCGAGGTAAGCCGCCACTTTTTTGGCATAGGGCGATTCGTCCAGCTTGGTCTCATCCATCCCGATCGTGAAGGTTTTTATCTTCTCGGTCCTTCCCTTTTGTAATAATGCGGTAACACAGCTGCTGTCATACCCCCCGCTCAGGAAAACACCTACCGGTACATCTGCCACCATCCTGTATTCAAAGGCTTTTTTCAAAACCCGTTCTGTTTCTTCCAGTGCTTCGGGCAGTTCGATCTTCAGTTTCGGCCGGTTATAATAATCATATACATTCCAGTACTGGTGTGTTTCCACAGTGGCTTTTTGCATATCCAGCACCAGGTAATGCCCTGCATGCAGTTTGAATGCATTTTCAAAAATACAATGCGGTGCAGGCACATGGCCATGCTGAAGATAAGCAGCTACGGCATCGATATTGATCTTCTTCTCAAAACCGGCATGCTTGTGAAAGGGCTTTAATTCGGAGCCAAACATAAAGAGACCCTCATTCCAGTAATACATGAATGGTTTTACTCCTGACCGATCCCTGAATGCAATCAATTGTTGTTTCGCTTCATCGTAGATAACAAAAGTAAACATCCCGATGAACTGGTCTACCGCTGCCACTCCCCATTCCTCGTAGGCGTGAAGAATGACTTCCGTATCACTTTTTGTAACAAATGAATGTCCTTTTTGAAGAAGATCATCTTTGATCTCGGCGTAATTGAATATCTCCCCGTTAAAAACAATATGCAAGTGTTTATAGGTCATTGGCTGGCCCGCAAATGAGGAAAGATCGATAATGCTTAACCTCCTGTGGCCCAGGCCTACCTGCCCAAACGGCGATTCGGAATAATAAAACCCTTCTCCATCCGGACCGCGGTGAGCGAGCGTAGTGGTCATTTTTTTCAGCACATCCTCATTGGACCTCTTGCGAAAAT
>JANOHQ010000229.1:0-3734 GCA_031406595.1 Chitinophagaceae bacterium | reverse complement strand
TTGTCTCCCTTATTTCTTCCGGGGACAGTATACCTTATTTAAAATATTGCCCATGAAAAAGATAGTCACCGCCCTGGTATTGCTTGCCTGCTTTCCATTTTTTGCAGTTGGGCAATCCGTTGGCGTTGGTACAGTTAGTCCTCATGCAAGTGCCCAACTCGATGTGAGTAGTAATACCAAAGGCTTTCTTCCCCCGCGGATGAGCTGGACAGAGATACAGGCCATTGCGGCACCTGCCGAAGGGTTGCTGGTCTTTGATGCCGGTCTGCATCGTTACAGGATGTACGCCAATGGTAAATGGGAGGTATTGGGTGTCGAGAAAAAAGATCTGAATGATCCAACTGGTTACTTTAGTCACGCAACGGCAACCGGTACCGCGCAAGTCTTCTCTAATGATGTTGCCTGCTTGCCTGATGGTAGCTTGCTGGTGACGGGCAGCTATACCGGGCAACCTGCTTTTGGAAATTTCGTATTACCTGCGACCGTTGCGGCAAAACCCTTCCTGGTGAAGTATGATAATATTGGAAATGTATCCTGGGTCAAAAACTTCGATGGCAGTGGTGGTAGTGCTTTTGGTGTGAAAACCACATCAGATGGTACCGGGAATATTTACCTGGCGATGGGATTTTCGGGTACGGTTGATCTTGACCCGGGCGCAGGGGTGGATAATCATGTTTCGAACGGCGCTATTGATGCAGGTATGGTAAAACTGGATGTCAATGGCAATTTTACCTGGGGCAAGCATGTCGGGGGTACAAGCGACGAATTCAATTACGGCATGGTGCTGGATGCTTCATCCAATATCATCCTCTATGGTGCTTTCGGAGCAACGGTTGATTTTGACCCTGGGGTGGGTACCACCAACCTGGTATCAGCGGGGCTGATCGATGGATTTTTTGCCATGTATGATAATAACGGGCTCTTTGTCTATGCAAAAAAAATTGGCGGGATCGTCAATGACTTTGTGTATGACCTGGCGATATCCTCGGGTAGCATTGTGATTGGAGGCCGCTTTGCCAATACCTGCGACTTTGACCCGGGTGCAGGGGCCACAGCTCTTTCGTCGGTCGGCGGCGGTAACGATATCTTTTTTGGTAAGTACGATATGAATGGCAACCTGTTGTTCATCAAACAGGTGGCAGGAGCCGGCACTGATGAATTGTCTGATTTAGCGGTTGATGGCTCCGGGAATATATACCTCTGCGGGTATTTTGAGCAAACATGTGATTTTAACCCGGATGCGGGCGTGAATAATTTTACGGCCATGGGCTTTACTGACGGATTCTTCGCCAGGTACAGCAGTACCGGTACTTATGCTGCGGCCAGTATCATCACAGGGCCCAATGCCGAAAACCTGTCCGCCATATCAGTGGACAATGCCGGCAACATTATCATTGCCGGAACTTTTTCTTCCGGTGCTACAGATTTTGATCCGGGTGCCGCGGTATTGAATATCGCATTTAATGCCCTGAACGATATATTTCTTGCAAAATATACCAACTCCGGTGTTCCTTTGTGGGCAAAGGGAATGGGTAGCGTAGTAGAAAATGAGTCTTTCAATGGCATGGCAGCTACCAGTGATGGTAAGCTGATAGCCGTGACAGGTTATACGGCAGCACCAAAGTATAAAAATTTCTCAGGTGAACTGGTTATCAATAATACCACCAGGTATTTTCTTAGCCGGTACGAGGAATAAGGAATGGATGGCAAAATCTTTGACTAGTGTGAGATTATTTCTTTTGCCGGTGAAGAAGGAATTTCTTTTTTTCCGTGAAACACTTTCCGAACATTATACGTTTTTTTATTCTGTGATTCAAAATAAGTGCGGGTGTTAATATCGGCCACGATCCCGATCGTGATAAATTGTATACCACCGATCAGGAGGATCAACCCAAGGATCAACAACGGTTTGCCCCCGATATCATTGCCCATTAATTTGAGGATCAGCAGGTAAATATTGATGATGATACCGATACCCAGGCTAAAGAAGCCAATAGGGCCAAACAGGTGCATCGGTTTCTGCATATATTTTCGCATAAACACCATCAATACCAGGTCGCTCATCACTTTGAACGTGCGGTTGATACCATATTTACTTTTGCCATGTATCCTCGGGTGATGTTTTACATCCACCTGGGTGATCTTAGCACCCTGAAGTTTGGCCAGTACAGGAATAAAACGATGCAACTCACCATAGAGGCCGAGTTCTTCCGCGATCTCTCTCCGGAATATTTTCAATGTACAACCATAATCACGGATATAGACCCCGGTCATTCTCCGGATCATCGCATTGGCGATCTTGCTGGGGACCTTGCGGAGAAAAAAACCATCTTTCCGGTTCTTGCGGTTACCCGCCACTACATCCCAATCCTCTTTTATCAACAACTCAAGCATGGCCGGTATATCTGTAGGGTCGTTTTGCAGATCGCCATCTAACAATGCTACATAGCTGCCGCGGGAATGATCGATACCGGCCATCATCGCCGTACTCTGGCCATAGTTTTTTCTGAGTTCCACCAGCACGGTCCGGTCATCAGCATTTTCCAGTATTTCCAGCTTGGTTCTGTCGGCAGAGCCATCATCTACCAGGATCACTTCATAATCAATACCATTCAAAGCAACACGCACCGATTCCAGCAGGGGTTTGATATTTTCCTGCTCGTTCATGACCGTAATGACAACGGAGAGTTCACGCATAGGTTACAAAGATAAAAGATAGATAATAGATGATAGATAAAAGATAAAAGTGGGCGTGGAAATGCAGGTATCGCTCCCTTACTCAGAATCTATGCTATCTGTAGTGCGTCATGCGTTAGAGAACTATTATCTATTCACTTTTATCTTTTATCTACATCACTCCCGCAAGCTCCAAACTTCTTTTCTTCAACCTCCTCGTTTCCGTTTCTTCAATAATGGGCTCCGGTAAAAGGATCAATGATGTATTGTTCTGTTTCCACCAGTCATTCTCTTTCAACCCGGAAAAAGAAACAACACCCACCAGGTATTTCCGGTCTTCATTCGAATGCCATTCTTCGATCCATTCAAACCGTTCCCGTGGGATAGTGGCCAGGTCGTCGAAACTTACATATACCCGCAGAAAAATATCATCACTTAGTTCATGCGGAGCATGGTGATACAATTTCTTATACTCGTATTTATACTGGTAACGGAGTGCCGAGATATCGCTTAATACGGCAGAAGCAGTGGGAAAACTTCCGGCTCCCTTCCCATAAAAAAATTGCTTATCGGCAAAACCACTTTCGATCACCACCCCGTTGTATTCATTTCGAACAAAGGCAAGATGATCATCGGCGTTTACAAATTGCGGTAATACAAAAGCAGCTACTTTCCCGTTCTTTAGTTTTTGTGCCTGTGCTACTAACTTGATCTGTTGTTTTTTTGCCCGGGCCACAACTGCGTCGGTGACATGGATATCCTGTATACCATTGAACAGGATATCCCCGGGAGTTGGTATGATTCCGTAAGCATGGGTAAGCAGGAAGGTCCATTTGTTGACTGCATCATATCCTTCCACATCCAGCCGGGGGTCGCTCTCTGCAAAGCCAGCCTGTTGCGCCAGCAGCAATGCCTGTTTAAAATCAAGGCCTTCTTCAAATATTTTGGTCAGGATGAAATTGGTAGAACCGTTCACGATGGCCCTGATCGAATGTAACAGGTCGTTGTCATAATACTCTTCCAGGTTACGGATCACCGGTATGGAAGCACAGGCGGCT
>JANOHQ010000194.1:0-6675 GCA_031406595.1 Chitinophagaceae bacterium | reverse complement strand
TTTACCACGGTGTGGGGGTTCGCTGAACCGAGGGACTTGGCTAAAACGTCGGTAACACCAGCAGCTTCCAGTACAGCACGCATGGAACCTCCGGCGATCACACCGGTACCATGAGCGGCTGGTTTGATGAGTACTTTCGCAGCACCTTCTTTCGCCCACTGATCATGGGGAATAGTACCTTTCATCACCGGAACTTTGATCAGGTTCTTTTTAGCATCTTCGATGCCTTTGGTGATGGCTTCCTGTACTTCTTTGGCTTTGCCGAGGCCATGACCAACCACGCCAGCTTCGTTACCTACCACTACCAGTGCGGAGAAACTGAAGGCACGGCCACCCTTGGTAGTTTTCACTACGCGGTTGATGGCAACAACTTTGTCTTTCAGTTCAAGGTCGCCTGCTTTTACCCTGTTTACGTTAAACTTTGACATATTTCGGTTTTGTATTTTGTTCCGAAGGAACTCCTCCGGAGGAATTGGGAAATTTTGAAATTCCCTGCATCCATATGTTTCTTACTGTTTAATAAAGCTCCTGGTATTGTGGGACAAATTCCTAATCGCCCTTTTACCAATTTAAAATTTAAGCCCGCCTTCTCTTGCACCGTCAGCTACTGATTTTACACGACCATGATAGAGGTAGCCGCCACGATCAAACGTGACATCCCTGATCCCCAACTCGGTTGCTTTTTTAGCGATCGCTTCTCCTACCAGTTTGCTTTTTTCCACTTTACCGACTTTCTGGGCCAGGATCGCTTTGTCTTTCGAAGACGCCGCTGCCAGTGTTTCACCTTTTGCATCATCGATCAGCTGCACATAGATATCCGAATTACTTCTGAATACAGACAACCGGGGTTTCTGTGCAGTTCCTTCACCGATCTTCCTGCGAATACGGTAGCGGATGCTTTGTCTTCTTTGTGATTTAACTTTTGGGTTCATCTCTTTCTATTTTTGCCCCCATCTCCACCGGCTGGCGGAGTGTGAGGAAATTAATACTATTCAAGTTATAGACCTCCTGGTTCCCCTTTAGGGGTTAGGGGTATTATTTACCAGCCGCTTTACCAGCTTTCTTACGTACCACTTCACCAACATAACGAACACCTTTTCCTTTGTAAGGCTCTGGCTTACGAAGGCTGCGTAATTTAGCCGCTACCTGCCCGATGAGTTGTTTGTCGATACCTTCCAGCATGATCGTAGGGTTCTGACCTTTTTCCTGTGCAGTAGCCACTTTGATCTCTTTAGGCACTTCGAAAATGATATTGTGCGAAAAACCCAGCGTAAGATCCAATACATTACCCTGGTTAGCCGCTTTAAAACCCACACCAATCAGTTCCAGTTTTCTTTCATAACCTTCTGTTACACCTTTCACCAGGTTGGATACCAGTGAACGATACAGACCATGCAATGCACGGTGACGGATCTGGTCGGTCGGACGGGCGAATGTGATCTGGCCATCTTTTACTTCCACAGTGATATCACGATCAATCTCCTGCTTCAATTCTCCTTTGGGGCCTTTAACAGTCACCACGTTGTCTTTACTCACAGAAATGGTTACACCACTGGGAGCGACAACCGGTTGTTTACCTATACGCGACATAATTACTTAGTTTATCTTTTTTATTGATTGTTGTTGACCGGTCAGCCTGGTATAGTATCGGCTTAATGTATCTACAACGTTTGCACTATGAGCTAAAAGCTAACAGCTAATGGCTAACAGCTTTTCTATTAATATACATAGCAAAGCACTTCCCCACCTACATTCTGTGCTTTTGCTTCTTTATCTGTCATCACTCCTTTTGAAGTAGACAGGATCGCCACACCCAGGCCATTCTTTACCCGGCGGAAATCAGCAGGTTTAGAATACTGGCGCAAACCAGGACTGCTGACCCTTTCCATGCTCTGGATAGCGGGTTGCTTGGTGGAAGGATCGTACTTCAAAGCGATCTTGATCACGCCTTGTTTATTATCATCCTCGAATTTGTATTTCAGGATATAACCCTGGTTGTACAGGATCTCTGTCATACGTTTTTTCAGGTTGGATGCTGGAATATCCACTACCCGGTGACCGGCCATCTGTGCGTTACGAATTCTGGTCAGGAAATCTGCTATAGGATCTGTTACCATATTTTTTGCCCTCCTACGTTCCGACTTTTACGCCGGAATAATTGGAAAAGTTTAGTTTAATAATTTGTTTATCATCCTGTCCCGATAGCTATCGGGAAAAGCGAAGGATTACCAGCTTGCTTTTTTCAAGCCAGGTATCTTGCCGTTCAGGGCCATATCTCTCACCATGATCCTGGAAAGTCCGAAATAACGAACATATCCTCTTGGACGACCGGTGATCTGGCAGCGGTTCTTCAAACGAACTTTCGAAGAATTCTTCGGCATTTCGTCGAGGGCCTTCCAGTCTCCTGCTTTTTTGAGCTCCGCTCTTTTCACAGCATGCTGGGCGACCATCCGCTCCCTTTTTCTTTGCCTGGCTTTTACTGATGTTTTTGCCATGTTATTCTAAATTTCAATTTTTAATTACTAGTGGTTGGTTTTGCTGCATTCCGGAAAGGCATTCCCAGTTCTTTCAGCAATTCATACGCTTCTTCATCGGTATCCGCTGTTGTTACAAACGTGATATCCAGGCCGGTGATCTTATTCACTTTATCGATATCGATCTCCGGGAAGATGATCTGTTCGGTTACACCCATCGTGTAATTACCACGACCATCAAACGCCTTTTCATTCACACCTTTGAAGTCGCGTACACGGGGAAGTGCTACGGCAATCAAACGATCCAGGAACTCATACATTTTCACACCACGCAGTGTCACCCTGGCACCAATGGGCATGTTCTTACGCAGTTTGAAGTTGGAGATATCCTTTTTCGACATGGTCGCTACCGCCTTCTGGCCAGCGATCGTTGTCAGCTCATCCAGTGCGATATCAACCAGTTTCTTGTCCGTAACAGCGCCGTTCACACCACGGTTCAGGCAGATCTTCTCCAGTTTAGGAGCCTGCATAACGGTGTCGTAACTGAATTTTTTTACCAGGGCAGGTACAACGTCATTCTTGTACTTGTCTGCCAGTCTTGGGGTATACTTTTTTGTGCTCATACTATCTCTTTTTCCCGGAACAGCTTATTACAGCTTGTTTCCTGATTTTTTTAATATTCTTACGCTTTTACCGTTCTCTCTTTCTCTTTTGATCTTGGAGGGAACTTTTGCCGTTGCATCCCACAGCATTACATTACTGATGTGGATCGCCGCTTCTTTTTTCACGATACCACCTTTGGTATTCTGCGCAGAAGGTTTGGTGTGTTTGGTAACGATGTTAACGCCTTCTACGATCACTTTGGCGTCTTCCACCAGTACTTCCTTTACCACTCTTGGCTTGTATTCGAAGTTACCTTTGTCGTCTTTCTTCGGCTTTGCTGCACCGGAAATAACGATTACCAGGTCGCCTTTTTTAATGTTATACTTCGGTTTGAATCTTCCTTTCATATTTTTTGCTTTTATCATGGTTTAGCTGATAGCTTCCTTCGCTTTACTCAGGATGACAGCTAATAGCTAAGGGCCTTTTTATAATACTTCGGGTGCCAGTGAAATGATCTTCATGTACCCTTTATCACGCAATTCCCTGGCTACTGGTCCGAAAATACGGGTACCTCTTGGTTCGTCCGACTGGTTCAATATCACTACTGCGTTGTCGTCAAAACGAATATAAGAACCATCCTTACGACGGAGTTTGTTGGTAGTACGAACGATCACCGCTTTGGCAACTGTTCCTTTTTTGATGCCACCCTGGGGGATCGCATCCTTTACCGTAACAACGATCTTGTCGCCGATCCTTGCATAACGCTGTCCGCTGTTGCCGAGTACACGGATACAAAGCACCTCTTTGGCACCGCTGTTGTCCGCCACATTTAACCGGCTTTCTTGCTGAATCATCTTGTAATTATTTAAAATTTCAGATTTAAGATTTTGGATTGAAAGCAGCATTCCTATCTGCAATCTTCAATACTAAATCTTCAATTATTTATTTCACTTTCTCTACTACTTCCACCAGTCTCCAGCGTTTTGTTTTGCTGAGCGGACGGGTTTCCATGATCTTCACCACATCGCCGATGCTGCATTCGTTCTTATCGTCATGTGCATGGAATTTGGTTGTCTTTTTTACGAACTTACCGTAGATCGGGTGCTTTACTTTTCTTTCCACAGCAACGGTGATGGTCTTTGTCATCTTGTTGCTGGTCACAACACCGATCCTGGTCTTTCTTAAATTTCTTGCTTCCATTTTTTTCGCTTTATTATGCTTCTTGCGTTTGCTTTAACTTCAATTCCGTAACCAGGCGGGCAATATCCCGGCGCAGTCCGCGGATGGTCATTGGGTTTTCCAGGGGAGAGATCGCATGTGCAAACTCCAGTTTTTTCAAACGTTGTTTGTCTTCTTCTAGACGGGCTTTAAGGTCCTGCTCATTCATCCCATGGATGCTTTTTACAAAATCTGATTTCTTTGACATCTTAGTATATTTTGAAATTTTGAGATTGGGAAATTTCGAAATTTACTTCTGTTTTTCCCCGGTGTCTTTGAGAGCATTGAGCCAAAAAGTTTCCCAATTTCCCTCCCGCCCTTGCGGGACACTTTTCCCAATTATTTATGCTGTAACTAAATCTCTTCTTACTATAAACTTTGTTTTGATCGGTAATTTACCTGCAGCCAGTGCCAGTGATGCACGGGCCACTTTCTCATCCACACCATCCACTTCAAATAAGATACGTCCGGGTTTTACCACGGCAGCCCAGTACTCCAGGTTACCTTTACCCTTACCCATCCTCACTTCTGCAGGCTTCTTGGTGATCGGTTTGTCAGGGAAAATGCGGATCCACACATTACCTTCTCTTTTCATTTCACGGGTCAACGCCTGGCGGGCCGCTTCAATCTGGCGGTCAGTGATCCAGTGCTGGTCCAGTGCCTTTAATGCAAAAGAACCAAAGGCGATCGTCGTGCCTCTTTTAGCATCGCCTTTCATGCGGCCTTTCTGCATCTTCCTGTGTTTCGCTCTTTTCGGTTGTAACATTTTTTTTCGCTTTGGGCTATCGGCTTTGGGCTGTGGGCCTGCTTCCTATAGCAATTAAATTCTTTATTTTACCCGGTGCAGCCCATGGCCCATAGCCATCAGCCCGCAGCCGTTTTTAGTTTCTTCTTCCTCCACCACCGCCTCTGCGGTCGCCACCACCACCGCCACCACCACCTCTGCGGTCATCACGACGGTCACCACCACGATGATCATCTCTTCTCTCTCTTCTTTCTCCACCAGCACCAGCTTCATTCTTACCGCCGGCTATGAAATTGGGGTTGAGGTCTCTCTTCGCCAGTACTTCACCTTTACATATCCATACTTTGATACCGATCTTACCGTATACAGTCTGTGCAAATACGTTTGCATAATCAATATCCATACGGAATGTATGCAGTGGCACACGGCCTTGTTTGAATTCTTCGCTACGGGCTATCTCTGATCCACCCAAACGACCACTCAGTTTCACTTTAATACCTTCAGCACCCATGCGCAGTGCAGAAGCGATACCCATCTTGGTCGCTCTTTTAAAGTTGATACGGTTCTCGATCTGGCGGGCGATCGTATCTCCTACGATCATCGCATCCAGCTCGGGGCGACGGATCTCCAGGATGTTGATCTGTACATCATCCTTACTCGTCAGCTTCTTCAACTCTTCCTTGATACGATCAACCTCTCCACCACCTTTACCGATAATGATACCCGGTTTGGACGTGTGAATCGTAATGATCAGTTTACCCAGGGTTCTCTCAATAACGATCTTGGAGATACCACCCTTATTGATACGGGCATTCAGGTACGTTCTGATCTTGTGATCTTCGATCAGTTTGCCGGCATAATCTTTTTTGCTGCCATACCAGTTAGATTCCCATCCACGGATGATACCTAATCTGTTACCAATCGGATTTGCTTTTTGACCCATGGTTATTATGCGTTATTCGTTAATTTATTTGTTTTTGGTCCTTGTTTAACCGCTTTTTTCCCTTTTGTTGCAGGAACGTCAACTTTACTGTCAACGATCACGGTTACGTGGTTGCTGCGCTTACGCACACGGTAGCCACGGCCCTGGGGAGCAGGACGCATTCTTTTCAATGTCCTTGCACCGTCCACGAAGATGGTCTTTATCACCAACAGGCTTTCATCACCACCATCGTTCTTCTGCTTCCAGTTGTTGATAGCACTCAGCACCAGTTTACGCAGGGGAACTGCAGGATGTTTTGGATTATGCTCCAATTGCGCCAATACGTACTCCACTTTCTGACCACGAATAAGGTCAGCCAGCAAACGCATTTTGCGGGGCGATGTCGGGTAATTTCTCAGTTTAGCTACTGCTTCCATTTATTAAGTTTTGAGTTCCGGGTTCTGAGTTCTGAGTCTGCTGACTCTGAACTATCGACTCTGAACTGATTTTACGCGTCTACTTTTTTACTTGAGTGTCCTTTAAACTGGCGGGTCGGGGCAAATTCGCCCAGCTTATGTCCCACCATGAATTCTGTTACATACACAGGAATGAATTTATTCCCATTATGTACCGCGAATGTGTGTCCAACAAAATCCGGGGTGATGGTTGACCGGCGACTCCAGGTTTTAATAACACCTTTTTTGCTTTTTCCT
>JANOHQ010000187.1:0-2188 GCA_031406595.1 Chitinophagaceae bacterium | reverse complement strand
AGGAAAAAGTATACGGTAACAACGGGCAAGGCTGATCCGGCACAACAGGCATTGCTGGTCAGTGGAACCATAAAGGAAGAATTCTACGAATCCAAAAAAGGAATACGTACCGATATCAAAGAATATTATTTTATACCGGGTGAGGAAGGATTGAAAGATCATAAACTGGAAGGACAATATTTTATTAAACTATGGGAAGGGAAGATCCCGAAAGATGAAGTAAAAAGGTATTCAGGAAAGAAAGTACTGATCAAAGCATTTTTTAAAAGAGGATTATGGGATGCCACCGATGAACAACATGCCAGCCGGTTGGGCGATTATGTCGCTATTCTTGAAATAGCTGCTCAATAAATTTTTTGTTTTGTATAATGGTGATTCATGCTCGCCCTGTCCTGTTTATGCAGGATGGGGCTTTTTAATGATCAACTGCCGCTTGCCTGTAATACCTGCCGTTATCTGTTTCCGGCTTTCCAGGCACGGATGCAGTTGGTAGTTTTAGTTAATCAAATCGATTCTTAACCTTAAAACAATTCCATGAAACTGAAATTCATCCACACCATCCTGCTGTTGCTGGTAGCGGCAGTTTTTAATCTTTGTGCCGCGCAAAAAAATACAGAGGTGCTGAAACCAGCTAAGAAATTGCCGGAAGGAACTTATTTTCTCAACAACCAGTTAAAGGTGATGAGTGGTTATGTGGCCACCCTTTCTGCCGACAATAAAGTGGTGACAATATCAAAAAGGAACGGCAACGGCATTACCGGCACTTTCACTTGCGATTGCAGCAAGGGCTCGGGAAGCTGCGCAGTCACAACGACAGGCTCTAACATAAGCTGCCAGGGTGGTTGCGAGTGTAAGTTGATCACAACGATAACAGGAATAAGCGGGTCGTTCAGTGTGCGACAGTAACAGATCGTTGTGCGCCTCACCGATCTTGGTTCTTAGTAAAATACTTCTTATGATAAAACAAGTCATCTTATTTCTCAGTATCGTGTTTCCGTTGTTGCTCCTGGGACAGCCGGCGGTAATTGAACCCAGTAATATTCTCCGCGGTTTGGAGCATGACGCGAAGATCATCGTGGCCAGTTCACAGGGAAAAAAATTACCAGGGGATGAAAAGAAAGTGATCGCACTCCTGGAAAAGGCATTTCTCGCCAGTAGCTGGACGGAAGCCCAGGTGGACGATTTTGCCAATGATGCTGTTGCACTGAAACAGTCGAAACCAGGGGGTTCAGGAGATTCATTCCAGGATTGTGTAAGTAAATGTTTACGAAGCGGTGCATGCCATGGGACAGCGCGGACCGCTTGTTGCCATCATAAATGTATGACGGATATCATACGATCCCTGGCAAAAACAGTGATTGCCCGGTTAAAGATCCAGGGGGAGATGCAAGTGCTCAAAGAATAAAGTAAGCAGTATTTAATGGTCATATATCAGAACCACCGCCGATTGAACAGGGCGGTGGTTTTGTTGACAAACTATTGCCGCCATTCCCTTACCCATAACCGCCTTTACCTGTACAGGGCTTTACCATGCATGATCCGACACCTACATTTAGAAAATAATTTTAACCATGAAACTGCGTTACTCATTCCTCCCTGTATGTATTATTTATGGGATCACAGCGCTTGGCCAGCAGGTGGGCATCGGGACCGCCACACCACATCCAACAGCGGTAGTGGAGATCAATAGCAGTACAAAGGGTGTGTTATTCCCGGTTGTTACTGCTGCCGCCCGGAATGCCATTGCCTCACCCGCGCAGGGGCTGTTGGTTTTTCATCCGGATATTCCCGAGACCGGTTTTTTTTATAATGTCAGTTCCAATCCTGCAATCCCTGACTGGAGAAGACTGACCGATGCCAAAACAGGGTGGGGTGTGCTGGGAAACAGTAATACCACTGCGGGTGTAAGCTTTATAGGAACAACAGATAATGTTCCCTTGCTGTTTAAGGTAAGCAACCAGCGGATGGGTTATTTGCAAAATAGTAACGGTCCGCCAATCATACGAAATGTTTTTTGGGGTTTGAATGCAGGGCTTAATAATACCGGTGATGGGAATGTAGGATTGGGGACTGCCGCACTTTTCAATAATAACCGTGCAGGTATTGTTGCGATTGGGGACAGTGCTTTATTCAATAACGGTACAGGTGCTTCATTCCCTGGTCATGCGACCGGCAACACAGCAATCGG
>JANOHQ010000224.1:0-8818 GCA_031406595.1 Chitinophagaceae bacterium | reverse complement strand
CTATAACACAGTTTATAAAAACCGTTGTCCTTTAAATAATTTTCGGGGAGACTCATCAATGTTTGCGCCTGTGTGGGATTGCCCGGTGTCATCGGATCATTATCACCTGTTACCACGGGTGGTGGTGGTGGCGGAGGTGGGGTGTTAATATCGTCTGACTTCTTTTTACAGGACGCAAGAAAGATCAGGGCACAGCATGCCCAGGGGAGATAACGTTTCATGGGCGGAAGATAGAATTCCGGGAGCAGACTATGACATAATCGGCCATTAATTATCTATGACCAGCTATTTGGAGCTAAGAGTAAAGTCTCATGAATATCTAAGGTAAAAAAGCCCTCAAATGTTAAATTCTCAGCGGATTATGCGAGTTAGGGATTGATTTAGTTCAATAGCTGTAGTTGCACAACAAAACCTGAACCAAGCATGACTCTTGCCAAACTACCAGTACAACAAACTTCCCGGCCATGCAAGCAGATTTCAAAAATATCGAAACAGCAGTGATCAGGACCATGATAAATGCCTACTCTGCCAATAACGGGGGAGTGCGTACCGCAAGCGAAATGGCTGACTGCGCCATCAAGATCCGGCAGCTCAAGGCGGAAATAACATCACGCAATAAAATAGACCCGAAACCTTCGTTTACAATTGGAAAAAATTTCTGATCAGCCTGGATAGAACTGTCAGGATATATTTATTCAATTTTCTTCATAACGCATTCGCAGGTGATTGACGATCAGTGGAGTAATGGCAGCATGGCAGGCTATGCAATGTTCCGGACCGGGTTCCCTGTTGTTTTTCACACTTATCCGCGATGTTTTTCCCATCCTCAACTCCGGGGACTTTTCTACTTTACCTGCATGAAGCAGAAATTCATCCCCGGTATCTATAACTATTGCGACCGCTGGTGCGAGACTGTACGTTTACCACCCGTTGCAGGAATTTTGAAAGTACCGGGAAATTATCTTCGGAACAAATGGACAGCAGCAATAAGGCTTTCTGGGAAAACATCTCCTCCAATTTTCAACAAGCAATCGAACTTTTATACAAAACGGCGAAAGAGCAGGGGATCGACCTGGATAAAGTGATGACAGATGATGAAATAAGGAAGTACCATGACAGGGAAAGAGGTCAACGCGCTGCTATTGAAAAACATATCCTTTCCTCAATTTGCAAGCAGTACCAACAGACCGCCCGCTCATTCCTTGAAAAAACTCATTTTTTTACAGACAGAACAACAGAGATCGCCAACCAGGCTGAGCTGGGTATCGGATCACGGGAGGAGGCACTATCGGTTGTTACCGGTATTGGCGATTGCTTTGAAGTTATTCACTGGTACTTATTTTTTATGGATGCAAAATTACAAAGAGCGCTGCATGGAAAAATGGAAGGGGAAGAGTGGGAAGAAGACATAGGATATCAAAAGGATAGCGATGGTAGTGCTAAAGTTGCACTCCTTTCAATAGATCGAAGTATTGAGGCATGGGTAAAATTATACAGTTTGTTGCCGGCGTCAGAAGACACAGCATTGATATCGCTCTCATTGCTTGAACAATTGAAAAGAAAAACTATTGAAGAGTTTCCGCAGGCTTTGAACTTTAAGAGAGCAGGGTTTGATGATGCTGGACCTCACCCTCTGCCTCCCTCCCCTTGAAGGGAGGGAGAATTCCAAGGAACAGTTATACAATGACTGCAAAAGCTTTGCCCCATTGCCTCTTTGAATCCTCCCTCTCCTAAAGGAGAGGCAACCTAGGTACGAAGGTTGCGAGCGCAGCTCAGAGGGTGAGGTCTAACTGCCTGCATTGTATAATTGATCCATTGAATTCTCCCTCTCCGTCATTGCGAGCAGAGCGAAGCAAAAGGAGAGGGAGGCAGGGGGTGAGGTATAGGTGAGGCAGAGGGTGAGGTAGAGGCTGAGCCTACTTCGTATTCAACCAAACCCTTCTCAACTCCAACTGTTCCTTATCCGCATTTGCATCAAACCTCAACTGGTGCAACATCGTTTTCTCTGCCTGCATTGCAGGGGCCGACAGCGTTACAGTCTCCAGATTTCCTTTGTCATTCTTACGTTTTACAACGATGCTAACAGGATCGCCTTCTTTGGTACTGGTATAGAATTTTTGGATGATCCCCTGGGCATTGCCGGGTGACAGGGCCTGGCCGTTCAGGCTGATGATCTCGTCGCCGATCTTATAGCCCATTTTCTTGCCAAACTCATCCATGTCTTTTATTTCATTCACCACGATCCGTGACAGCGAGTCGACGATGATATCCGCGCCGCCCATGGAAATTCTTTTGATGATCTCCTTTGGAATATACTGCACCCCGGCTAAACCAAAATACCGGTCATAAGGGATCGGCTCGCCGCCCTGTACATGACGCATCAAAAATTCTTTTATCTCCGGGTAGCTGAGTCGTTCGATCTCGTCAAAGAGTTCGGCATCTTCAAAGAATTTATCTTTTCCATACCGAACACCCAGGTCATGCTTCAGGTCCTTGAAGCCGTACTGGTTGTTGGAGAGCTTTAATAAATAAAGATCAAGGCAGGCGGAGATCAATGCGCCCTTCATATATACATTCCCGTATTGGTCTGCATGCTTACCTGCACTTTCGGTACTCAGTTCGGTAAAACTGAGATCGTCCTTAAAATAGGAACGGGAATAATTGATCTTCTGCTGCATCGTTTCAAGGAACTCCTTCGGCGTGATCAACCCGCCCCATACCTGCACATGAGAAGCATAGTATTCGGTGCTGCCTTCATAGAGCCAGACATGTTTGGAGAGTACGGTCTCATTGTAGTTGAATTCCTTTACTTCCCTCGAACTGATGGTGAGCGGTGTTACGATATGAAAGAATTCATGCGAAGCAATATCTACCCAGTCACCGATCGCTTCATCCTGCGGCTCTTCGGCCACGCTGTAAAAAGAAGAATAGGAATGTTCCCAGGCACCGGAACTTGTGAGCGGTTTCTGCTCGCCGTTGAAATACCAGATAAACGCATATTTGTCAACCGGCAACCGGCCCATCAGGTAATCTTTTGTCGCCATCAATAATTTTTCCATGTGCTGCGCAATGAATTTCGCATTCGCCATTTTCCGCGGCGAGTAGATCGCTACCAGCACATCGGTATTGCCCACCCGCACGGTGGCCGTATCGGGCAGGGAGAACATGATCGGTGAATCATAGAGTTCGTCGGTACTTACACAATGAAACACATCACTGGTACTTGTACTGCTCACCGGTTTTAAACCCGTAGCGGCATAGAACCCGGCTGGTTTGGTAAAAGAAATATCATAGCCCATTTTTTTCATCCCTTCGAAATGACCAAAGAGACCCGGTGTATTGATCACGAAATTCTTTCCCGCTTCGAAATTGGTGCCGCACATAGTGTAGACCTTATTCTTGATATCGGAATCCCAGGTGTCTTCTATATTGTAAGTGATTTTGTATAATTTATTGGCGTTCTTGATCTGCCAACTGTTATCACCTTCTTGTTTTACCTGTAATGCCGACCCTTTTTTATCAAATGCTTTCAGGTCATGAACGTATTTACCATAGTTGCTGTTCATATAGGTCCCCGGAACGATCTTGGGGAAATAGAAGAGTATCTCTTTTTTTTCGATCCCGGGTGTCAGTAGTTCTACAGTCAACTGGTCGTTGGTGACCTTGTTCAGGTCCACTGAATAACGGTAACTCGTTTGCGCACTGGCGGTTGTTATGAAAAATAAACTGGCTAATAAAGCGGGGACTTTGACGCGGGTGTGCATGGCGATTGGTTAAGGCGGCAAGATAAGGGAGGGAAGTTATAGGGAGTAGTTAAAATGTATGGATGGGGGCGGGTTCGGCGCTTGTGCTGGATCGTAAGGCCTTTTGACTGCGGATCAATTGCCTCACCCGTCGTCATTCTTTATACCGGTAACGCCTGATCGCCTCTCCATGAGGAGGGAAGAGCTCTAATTATAATAATGGCAGACCACCCTCCTCATGGAGAGGAGAAAAAGCTGCTGAATATGGTTGAGCGTTTAAAGGGTGAGGAGCAATGACGCAATGGGCCGCTGTGTCTAAAAACTTGCCTGCCGGCAGGCTGGTCTGTGCCATCCGTGCTAATCTTAAACATCCGGGTCATCTGCGGCTAAACAATTTGCGACAGGCCGAAGGGCCCCCTGGGGGCAAATTCTTTGTGCTCTCCGTGGGTTGTTTACTTTGTGTTCTTTGTGGTAAAAATCAATGGCGCCAGCAATCACTTGCGCTTGCGCAACATATACAAATACAAGCTTTCCACTTTCGTCCTCGCCCACGGCGTCTTCCGTAAAAAAGTCAAACTCGACTTCACACTCGGATCGCTCTTAAAGCAATTGATATTGATCTGCCTCCCCAACTCCTCCCATCCATAATACTCCTGCAGCTCTGTTACGATCGCTTCTAATGTTTTTCCATGCAATGGATCCTTCGATACATTCATCGCCTTACTTTTTTTTCTTAGCCCCTCTTTTAATGGGCTTACCATATTTTTTCATCATCCGGTCCTTGTGCTTGACGATCACATTCACTTTACTGTTTTTCGCAGATTTTTCATGAAAAGAAGCGCCTCTTTCTTCTTTCTTTTTCGGTTTGATCACATCAGTCTTCATAAAAATCTTTGGCTTCTCATCTTCTGTTAATTCATCGGAGATGATAAGATTGCCGGGTAAGGCGGTTCGGGGAACCTCATATTTCATCAGCGTTTCGATAGCGGCAAGCAAGGGCTTTTCTTTCTCTGTGAAGAAACTAATGGCGATACCTTTTTTATCGGCCCGGCCTGTTCTGCCGATACGATGTATATAATTCTCGGGTGTTTCCGGCACATCAAAATTAATGACATGCGTTACTTCCGCGATATCGATACCCCTTGCTACAATATCGGTGGCAATGATGAGGCGGTACGTTCCATCTTTGAATGACTTAACGGTGTTAAACCGGTGGTTCTGCTCTTTATTGGAGTGGATCACGCCTGCCTCGCCGGGAAATTTTGTTTCCATTTGTTCATGCAACTGGTCGGCCAGGCTTTTGGTGGCGGCAAAGACCAACACTTTGGTCATCGTTTTATCTTCTGTCAATAATAATTCCAGCAGGTTTACCTTGGTATTGAAATTGGCCACTTCATATCCTGTCTGCAAAATATTTTCGAGCGGTGTGCCCGTGGGTGCAGCTTCCACTTTCACGGGATTGGTGAAATACGTATCCATCAGCGCTTCCACTTCTTCCGTCATGGTGGCTGAGAACATCAGGTTCTGCCGCTTTGGTGGCAGCAGGTCGAGAATATTCTTTAGTTGTCTGCGGAACCCGAGGTTGAGCATTTCATCTACTTCATCGATTACCAGTTTTTTGATCGTCTTTGTTTTAAAGGCGCCATTCATTGCCAGGTCATAAAATCGTCCAGGTGTAGCCACCAATACATCCGCACCTTTCATCAGTTCCAGTTGCTGGGTATTGATATTAACACCGCCGTATATTCCTGCCGGGATCAGGCTCATGTAAGTCGTCAATGTTTTGATAGCTTCCACCACTTGTACCACCAGCTCTCTTGTGGGTACAATGATGAGGGTTTGCGGCTGCGGTATTTTATCCTTGCTGAACACCCACTGGCGGAGGCAGGGAAGTAAATAAGCGAGTGTTTTACCGGTTCCGGTTTGAGCAATTCCACAAACATCCCTTCCCGACATAGCTGTACTAAAGACGCGGTGCTGGATGGGGGTGGGGGTTGTATGTCCCAAATCGGCCAATGCATTGCGCAAGGGGGTATTAAGGTTCAGGTCGTTGAATGTGAGGGTTGTCATAAATGAACACAAAAGTAAATCTAATTAGCGGGCAATAGGCCTGATTATTGTCTCACTTGGCCGGTAAGACGGGAAGTCGGTAAGGAGACCAAATTTAGGATCACCACTTCCCGTCTTACCGCCTTTCCTGCGAGATTCAAAAACATTAATACAATTAAATATGATCAATCAAAAGCAATTCGGCGTATGGATGGATTCACGTCACTCTACAATAGTAGGAACATGTAGTGCCGAATGCGGGGAGCTGGTGATCCTTACGCTTTTTGAGGGAGTAGAGATTTCCCCATCTCCCAGTAATAAGAATGAGAATAACCAGAAGGAGATGCGGAGAGCGAAATTTTTTAAAGAAATAAGTGCTCACCTGCAAAATGCCACGCTGGTGCATGCTACTGGCACGGGACAGGTGCAGGAGCAGTTTCTTCACTACCTGGCGGATACGCCACAATTTAAAAATGTAAAGACAGAAGAGTCTACGGCTAATAAGATGAGTGATGAGGCGCTGGTGAAGTACTTTTCGGAACGCTTGAATTAACTTTTTTACTTACTTTTTGCCCCGCCTTCGTTGCACTTAGGACTGGGAGGCTTGATGCAATTGGTTGTACTTTTTTGTCTTGACACAAAAAAGTACCAAAAAAAGTCAGGCCGGGTCGATGCGCAAGACTCAGTGATACGGGATTTTCCTCAAACAACCCGGCATTGGGAGACCCTGATATTGTAAGTGCTTAGGCTTGCAGACTCCGCTGCGTGATAAGGCTAGCTGCTGGAAGCGCTGATTTTTCGCCAGCCGGGTTTTAAATCACCGCAATAGCTACGATGGCGAAAAAGAGGCGCATGAAGACCCTGTTATTGCTTATGCGTAAGGCCTTTCGGTTCTGTAAGCAATTTTTTTTACAAATGCCTACGCACTTGCCCTAAAATGAATTTCCCAGCGCCTTTCCGAAGATGATATGACCGCATCATTTATGCCGGCTTTCATTATCTGCGGGACCAGCGCCTCATGTTCTGCGAAGAGCAAGCAGCAACGACCTCGCAGTAAAGTCTATGAGAATTGATTGATTAGAGCTTTGACGGCACAAACGGCGAAGCTTCGTTTGTGCCTGGCTTTTTGGCTACCTTTTTTCCACAAAAAAGGTAGGAAAAGAAAGTAAGCAGGTAGAAGAAAGAATGATCCTTTTGGAAAATTCGGCTTTTAGCGAAACGGAGGATCAGCAAACTTGTCGGTCGGTCTAATTACATTTACTATCTTACCCATGCCGGCACTACAGTCTGCGGCACTGTCAACCGCTCTGCAATCTTCCGGTAGCGATCAGCCAGTGTACATAGGTATTCCTGTGCTTTGGCTGCATAATCTTTGAGCCCGGTAATGCCGGCTATCTTCCAGCGTTCGGTCAGGTGAGTGATTATATTGGCATAATCAAAAGTAGTATAGATCCCCATTTTTTCTGTGATCACCGAGAAGCGGGTGAACAGGCTGTCTTCCTTAGCATCATCCATCAACAAGGCCGGCATCGTTATTTTATTCTTCATCATTTTTTCAAAAGCAAGTAAAGCGCCATCGGGATCCAGCTCGAATATCTTCGACATGAAACTTTTATAGGCTTTTTCGTGACGGGCTTCATCCCCGGCGATCGTTTTACATATCCTTGATAATACATCGTCACCGGCTTTATCAGCCAGCTTTCCTGTATTCACATGCGCAATTTTTGTAGCTCTTTCCTGGAACGAAGTATAGATCAGTGCCTGGTAGGGATCCTGGCCCGACTTTGCATCAAAGCCATTGGCAATAAGATTCTGGATAGTAATCTCCACTTCTTTCATATCGGCGCGGCCGGAGAGATAGAGATATTTATTCAGCAGGTCGCCATGACGGTTCTCCTCGGAGGTCCAGGCCCTTGACCAGCGAACCCAACCATTGGCGCTGGCCATATTGCCTTCTTCATTGACTCCCTTTAACAGGTTAAAGAACGACTGGTAATTGGGCAAGGCTTCTTCCGTTATCATATTACCTACCAGTGAGCTGATCACTTCGTCAGGAATGGCATCGGATCTTTTTCGCAATAATGCTACCTGCTCCATAGCATCCGGCTGTGCCATATCCGGCAAAAAATCGGTCGGCTGCCAGCATGTTTTCGGGTCAACGAGGAATTCATTCACGGCTTCTGCAGCAAGAGCTTCTAATCCGGCAATAGTTTCTGCGTTTTTATCTAATTCTCTGGCAAGGGGGTTCATATTAATTTGCGGGGGGACAGGAGGCATTTAAAAAAACAGATCGCCCTTTAACCTAACAATCATAGGGGCGATCTGCATTACTTAGGTTGAACAGCTAAAACTAAGCCTATTTACGCAAGTGGCCCTTATATAGTTTTTGCAGGAGCTTATATAATTCATAGGTTTTTCAAGGAATCTGGGTACCTGGGTTCGGGATAATTGGAAAAGAATTGAAAATACTACCTTTAAAACACATGCCCGCCGCCCCACCTTCAAAAAAAGCAGTACAGCCCAGATTCCTTTTCGAACTGGAATTTGCCGGTATGACTATGAGTTTTACCGAAGTCACCGGCCTGGATTTTGAAACGGAAATTATTGAGTACCGGGCTAAAAAAGGAAACTACTCAAAAATAAAAATGCCGGGGATCCACAAATTCGGGAATATTACTCTCAAACGGGGAATTTTTAAAAGTGGCGCTAAGCATTTCCCGGATCTGCTTTCTATTAAAGGAAGAAATAAAAAAGCAGCCGGGGACGGGATACTCCGGTTATATGATGAAAAACACAAACTGGTATTTTCCTGGAAATTGAAAGCTGCCTGGCCTGTTAAAATGGAGGGGCCGCACCTGAAAGGGGGTGGAAATGAAGTGGCAATCGAATCGATGGAGTTGGGCTGTGAGGGAGTAGAGATGATAGCGGAGTAACTATTTGCTTTTTGTAGAGGATTTGCCCCCAGGGGCCCTTCGGCCTGGCGCAAATTTTTTTACCACAGAGGCATTTGCTTCGCAAATGTTTTT
>JANOHQ010000148.1:0-4792 GCA_031406595.1 Chitinophagaceae bacterium | reverse complement strand
TTCCTTCGGAACAAAATTTCAAAATTGTTCTCACTCCACTATCTTGTGCCGTAGCGCCTTGGCCACGGCTTCGGTGCCACAGTTCACATGCAGTTTGTGGTAGATATTCTGGAGATGCTTCTTGACCGTATCGATCGAAACAAATGATTTATCAGCGATCATTTTATAGGAATTTCCTTTTACAAGCAATTCAAGCACTTCCTTTTCCCGTACGGTAAGATTAAACTGTTCTGATTCTGTTTTTGCCTGGCGGAAATGCTGGAAGACCTTCTGGGCTACGAAGGGACTCATGGGTGCGCCGCCATTCATCACTTCCTGTAAGGCACTTACCAGGTGTAACGGAGATGTGTTCTTCAGCATATACCCGTCAGCTCCTGCGCAAATAGAATCAAATATCCGGTTGTCATCATCAAACATGGTATGCATCACCACTTTCACAGCGGGGTTGCTGTTCTTGATCCGCTTTACACCTTCTACCCCACCGATACCCGGCATATCGATATCCATCACCACGAGATCCGCCTTGTATTTCTCCACCTGTTTGTCGGCCTTGTCGCAATCAGGATATGAGGCTGCAACATGAAAATTGGTTTCATCATTCAATAATATCGCCAGCGATTCCCTTAAACGGGAATTATCTTCAAATATCAAAAGCTGGTACGCCATACTATCAAAAATAAGTGATGCGGTCTTGTCAAACCATTACCCTTTCGGGTGATATTGATTTTTAACCACTGTAAGCTTCCCCGTGTTCTCTGTGGTAAATTAAGGTTTGCATTAGCCCGCAGAGCCCTATGGGCAAATCATCCGTGTTTATCCTGATCATCTGCTTTATCCCCGCCTGCCCGCCCGGATGACCTGGTCGGACGGGAATGACCCAGTCGGGCAGGTTCGGCCCAACCATTTGCGTCAGAAAATTAACTGTGTCCTGATGGGGCAGGTCTAACTGATCTTCATGACCAGGTTTACTGATGTACCATTGCCCGGTTGTGTTTGGATGGTTAGCGAAGCGCCGGAAGCTTTTGCCCGCTGCTCCATATTTTGCAAACCATTTCCCATCCTGCTGGTATTCCGGTCAAATCCTTTTCCATCGTCCTGAACGATCAGCCCGATCGAGTGAGCATCCGTCTTTACACTGATCATGGCATTGCTGGCCTGTGAATATTTCACCAGGTTATTCACCGCTTCTTTAAAAACGAGGTAGAGATCTCTTCTTTGCGTCATGCTCAGCAACGGTCCTGTTGGATTGGACGGAAAATCAAACTGGCCGTGGATATTTTTACCATCCAGCATATCGGCCGCATAACGTTTCATCCGGATAAAGAGATTCTGCAGGTCATCGTAACGGGGATTGATATTCCAGACGATATCCGACAAGGATTCACTGATGCGCTGTATATCTTCTGAAGCACGGGATAAATATTCGGTTGACTTTTCGGGCTGACCGATATTTCGTTTCGCCAGTTCATTCAGGATATTGATATTACTAAGTGAAGCACCGATATCATCATGCAGATCCTGGCTGATACTATTGCGCATGGCCAGCAGGCTTTTTTGCTGTTCCAGCTTCTTCTTCAACTGGATGCGGTTCACATACGTGATCCCCAACAGGAGAAACAGCGCAAGGCCGGCTATCAAAAGATTCCTGACATTTTTTTGATTGCGCAGTTGTTTGTCCTGGAGCTGGTTTTCCTTTTCTGTAAGTTCCAGCTGCTGCATATTCGTTTTAGCCATCAATTGCTGCCGCTGTAGTTCTTCCTGTTGTTGTTGAATTCTGACATCCCGCAATTCCTGCGATTTAAAGAGCAGGTCGATCTCATTTTGCTTTTGCAGGGCTGTGGCAGTATTCCCGGTGATCATTGCTTTTTGTTTTTCGATCTCCAACTGTTTTATTTTCTGCTCATTACCAAGCCGGATGATTTCGTTATCCTTGCGGTTGGTCTCGTAGCGGGTTTCGAGTTCGGCGATCTTTTCTTCCTTCTCAATACTGATCAGGCTATCCCGGTAAAGGATATGTTTTTTGTAATTGTCATAAGCAGCGCTGAAATTCTTGTTCTTCCGGTAGAACTCGGAAAGATAGAGATAGGCATCTTTCAGGTTTCCTTTGTAGTCCCATTTCGATGAAAGCTGAAGTGAGCGGTTATAATAATCGAGTGTTTGAACGGTATCATACCTTAGAATATCAGTATAGAACGCGGCTGCGATATAGCGCCGGGCGAGCATCCGGGGGTTTTTCCCCGAACGTTCGAGCAGGTCGATCACTTTCAATTCATATTCGAATGCTTCTTTATTATTTTTTTTTGCATTAGCGATCAGCGATGAAGTGATATAAGATTGTATCATCCTTTCTTCATCGCCTGATTCTTTTGCATACTTTACACAAAGTTCCTGGTATTTGGCGGCCTCCTCGTTATTGATACCGAGATAATACTGGCTGAGGTTGCAACAGGTAATGGAGAGTCGGAGTATATCGCCGGTCTTTTCCCTGAATTTAAGCGATTGCCGGCCGTAGTCTATCGCTTTTTCCTTTTGGTCCATTTGATAATAGATCGTTGAAAGGTTGCCAAGGGCCATCGCCATCCCCGCATCGCTTTTCACGACGGAATAAATATCCAATGCTTTATGTGTAAACAGGGCCTGTCGCTCGTATTCTTCCTTTAGCCCCCATGCATGCCCAAGATCATTAAAGGCAAGGGCGAGATATTCATTCGGGTAACGACCCAGCCCGCTTGTAATGCTCTTGTCAAGCAAGAGGATGGCCTCATCATAATAATCCCCGTACATTTTTACCTGGCCCTGCTGCATCAATGCCACCGATGCCAGCAAAGAATCATTCAGCTTTATCCCGATCTTATGCGATTGTGAAGCAAGATCAGCGGCCCTATCCAATTGGCGTTGCGCGATCAGTATTTCCGTCATTTTCACTATCGCCCATCCCTGGCCCTTCAACCATTTTTTTGTCCTGGAAAATTCTTCGGCATTCGCTGCCCATTGCATTGCCGAGTCATATTGCTGCCTTTCAAAATAGCTATCTGCTTTATTAATGATCGAAAATATCTCTGTCGAATCATTCTGTTGGGTTGCACCACCCTGCCCGTACACGGTGTGAAGAGAAAAGCAAAGGGAAGTCAGTATCAAAAGAAGGTAGCGGGGCATATTGATCTATTTCATTGTAAAAAATACAACTATTCCTGACAAAGAAAAAGGCCCTTTTGAAAAGGGACCGTAAGGATCGCCTTTTTTTTGCGTATTAGATGCATAAATTTGCATTGTATTTCATCTCCACATTTTCATATTTTCATATTCATTCGTTCATGCAAGGTGTCCCGTATCCTGCATTACCTTTGCAACAAATGGAAGAGAGCCGGGTTATTCTTTTTGATGGGGTATGTAATTTCTGCAATTACTGGGTCAATTTCGCGATCCGCAGGGATAAAAAAAGGAAATTGCGGTTCACTTCCCTGCAAGGAGAGACTGCCGCGAAGCTATTGCCTCGATACAATATTCAACCCACCGATCTTAGTTCAGTGATCTTTATTGATAACGGGAAGATTTACACGCAATCCTCCGCTTCCATCCGCATCTGCAAATACCTGGATGGCGGATGGAAATTGTTTTATGGACTGATCATCATTCCCAAATTTATCCGTGACTTTTTTTACAATATCATTGCCCGAAACAGGTATAAATGGTTTGGGAGAAAGGACGCATGCATGATACCATCGCCGGATATGAGAGAGAGATTTTTATCTTGATCAATTTAGTCTTGTAAGTATAGTTATTCCTAAAATGAACCTTTATTCCTCAATTTTATGCTGCTGATCACCCGGCAATCTCTTTCCTAGCTTTTTTGTGGAAAAAAGGTAGCCAAAAAGCCACGCACAAACGAAGCTGCGCCGTTTGTGCGGTCAATGTAACAATGCAGTAATGAAACATAGACCTTAACGCTAGCTGTTGCTTCGTGCTTAAGGGAGATCAAAAAGCGCTGATTTTTCGCCGGGCGATGTTTCGCTCCCTTCAGGCTTCCGTTTCGTCGAAAAATAGGCGCTGGGAAATTTCCTTGCTCACCAGGTCGTAAAATCTCAGGCAGGCCCCGTTCCCGAAAATCCAATAACAAGTGGTAAATTTTCTTGTCAAGAAAAAAACAAAAAACCATCAATTCATTCGTATCACTCCACCACCATCTATGACCCTGCCCGGCTCCCGCCATATTGGGTCGTTTCGCTCAATGGAAAGCTTTACTTCTACTATCGTACCACCACTGCTATGCCGATGGGTAATGATCTTCGGTACGCCTGGCTGCAAATCCCTGACATTGTACCGCTCAAGGTAAGTGTTGCCCAGCCTGTCGTCATCATCCCCTCCTCCATCATCTTCATTGATATCGCCGTAAAGGACCAGTTCGCCCGAAGCCGGCAATACATAACTCCTGTAAGTATTAATGATGCTTGTCTGGTTCTTCTTCAAATTGAGGGTACTGTACCTGTCTTTTTTCCAGATGGTTCCATTGGCTGTTCCCGGCGTATATACATTGGTGTGAAAAGGCGCAAGGCCGGTAACAGCCGATACCCCGTACACACCATAGAATTCTTCCGTGTCGTTTCCATCATCAACACCGAGACAGGTGATGGACTGCAGCGTGACTTTTATATTACTCGGCTTGAAACTTACGAGGCCGACGACCCCGAACACCTCGCGGCGATTGTCGCGGTCGGGGCGGTCGATGCCTGGCTCGACGTGGACGTCGGCATGCACCGCACCGGCTCGGCGCCAGCGGTGTGGAACACGTGGG
>JANOHQ010000116.1:0-2040 GCA_031406595.1 Chitinophagaceae bacterium | reverse complement strand
CCAGGATGCATCGAAACTTCAGCAAGTGATCGAAGGGGTGAAAAAACTGTTGGAATAGTTTATAGACCCCAAATTTGCCGGTAAGACGGGAAGGCGGTAAGAAAGACGCTTAAAATCAATCTTCCCGTCTTTCCGTCTTCCCGGCCATACTCTAGTGGGAAACAGCAGCCTTGCAATCATGAATATCATCATCGAAACAGAACGCCTCCTGCTCCGGACCTTTACCCTGGAAGATGCGCCATTGGTATACGAACTCAATTTAGACCCGGAAGTTATCCGGTATACCGGTGATCCTATTCGTGATATTGATCATGCCCGGCAGGTGCTGGAGCAAACGATATTACCCCAATACGCCTTATACAACCATGGGCGCTGGGCGGTGCTGGTCAAGCCCGATCTTCAATTTATCGGCTGGTGCGGTCTGAAAGCCAGGCCGGAGCGCAACGAGATCGACCTGGGCTACCGGTTCATGCAAACAGCCTGGGGTAAAGGCTATGCCACGGAAGCCGCTTTTGCCTCTCTGCAGTACGGGTTTGAGAAGCTGTATATCCCCCGGATCGTGGGACGGGCAATGCCCCAGAACACTCCATCCATAAGGGTTTTGGAGAAATGCGGGATGCAATTCCTTTGCGAGGAGATCGTGGATGAACACCCTGCCAGAACCTATGAGGCCTTTCCCCGTTCATCCGGAAAAACTACCCTTTAAATATACCGGGCTATTTAACATTTCCGAAACATTTCGTATTTCAGAAAATGTCTTTATATTTGACTACGAAACCCGCCGTAGATAAACAATAAAAATCAAGTATATGAAATGAACCATAAAAAATTGTCGGGTAATTTGGATCCAACCGCGATGATATTTTTTATGGTGAATTACAGGTGGCAAAAACAAATAAAAAATAAGCACATGAAAAAAATAGGAATCAAGTTTACTGCTCTTGCCTTTGCAGTGGCGTTGCTGGCACCGGCCTCTGTGCTGGCCCAGGATGAAAAAGAAAAGGAAAAAGTAAAAGAGAAAAAAGATGTGGAGCAGATCGTCATCACCCGCACCAACAAAGATGAGAAGCTGGTGGTGGAGATCAATGGTGATAAAGTGACCATTAACGGTAAACCCATCGAGGAATATAAGAACAAGGAACATGGCGTAGGTGTCAGTATCCATAAACTGAGAAGCCTGGATAATCTTGCAAGGATACCCGGTGTAAGCGGTAGCTGGAATTTCAATGGCAACAACAATTTTGATATGTTCACGGAGGATGCCAACCGCGCCATGCTGGGAGTTACCACCGATGAGTCGGATAAAGGTGCCGAGATCAATACGGTAAATAAAGAAAGCGCTGCAGAAAAGATGGGATTAAAGAAAGGCGATATCATCACGAAAGTGAATGAAAAAAATGTTGCCGATCCCGATGATCTTACTGCTGCGATAAGAAGCCACAAACCCGGCGATAAAGTGACCGTCACGTATCTGCGTGACAAAAAAGAAAATACAGCTAGTGGTGAACTGGGCAAATGGAAATCCCAGGCATTCAAATCCATGGATATGGGGAACATGAACCTGGATAAAGTATTTCCCAAAGTGCAGGGTACGCCCAGGGTTTATGCACCCAATGGTAATGGTCAAAACTGGAGCTGGTCAGGTGGTGGACCCAAACTCGGTTTATCCGTACAGGATACTGATGAGGGCAAAGGTGTGAAAGTGATCGAAGTGGATGATGAAAGCAATGCCGCAAAAGCAGGTATCAAAAAAGATGATGTGGTAACTGAAGTAGATGGTAAAGCGGTGAATTCGACCGATGATATGGTGAAAATGATCAAAGAAAGCAAGGATAAAACTTCGATAATGGTCAAACTGCAAAGAGCCGGTAAGACCCAGAACATTGAAGTGAAAATACCTAAGAAAATAAAGACCGTAGATATGTAATTGGTCCTGACAACAGTTTCTCTTGTGTGTAATGCCCCTCGTAAGTAACGGGGGGTATTTTTTTGGTATAAGAGACGTTTTTATTTGCCGGGAAGACGGTAAGTCGGGAAGAA
>JANOHQ010000114.1:0-2290 GCA_031406595.1 Chitinophagaceae bacterium | reverse complement strand
GTTATACGAGTATCTTATTTGGTTTTGCTACCACCATCCAGGTCAAACAGAACTGAGAAACGCAGTGTGTTTGATAAAGGGTTGGCGTTAACACCACTTCCTGAAGGCAGGAGGTAAGCGAAATTGAAACCGAAGATGTTGTATTTCAGGCCAAGGCCCATAGTGAAATAACGACGGTTACCTTTTTCTTTGCTTTCGAAGAAATAACCAGCACGGAGAGCGAATTGGTTGTTATACCAGTATTCACCACCTAATGATACCTGGAATTCTTTCAGTTCTTCGCTGAAGCCATCAGGAGCATCACCGAAAGAGCTGAACCAGCTACCGATAACACCTTTGTTCCTGTAAGCATTAATTTGGTCTTGAGTAGCAGGATCAGCAGGAGGAGTTGGAACCAACAGTTTGTTGATCTCAACACCAAAAGAGATAGAGTTGGTAGTGTTGATCTTGTTTCTATAGTTAAAACCCAGGCCTAAGTTAGCAGGGATGAAATCTTTAGCATCTGCATTATCAGTGTAGGAGATTTTAGAACCGAGGTTAGACAAAACAACTCCCCAGGCGAAACCATCACCATCAGCTTTTGTACCATCATGATAGTACCCGATATCCGCAGCAACTGCATTACCGGTTTTGTAAGTAGTGCTTCCAACTGTAGTACCACCAGCGAGGTTAGAGCTGATGAATTTCAACGTAACACCGATACCATTCTTGGCATTCAGTCTGCGTGAGTATCCAACATCAATACCAAATTCTCTTGGGCGGAAAGAACTGATCGGGTTGCCAAGTCCATCGGTGAACTCAATGCTACCGAGGCTGAAATAACGGAGTGAACCGTGTATAGCCTGGTTCTCATCAAACTTATAATATCCTGCAAGATTAGCAAGATATACATCGTTCACTATGTTTTTTAACCATGGAGTATACGTAGCGATGATGCCACCTTTAGATGAGTTGAATGCTACCTTACCCACATTCCACAAACCAGAAATAGCATCAGGAGTAGTGGCAATACCAATATCTCCCATACCACCTGAACGTGCATCGGGTGAAATACGTAAAAAAGGAACAGCAGTTGTAACAACGTTGATTGGGTCAACCTGGGCTTTTACTGTGGATGATAAACCACAAAAGAGCAGGAATCCGGCAGTTAGTTTTAAAGCAGTTGGTCTCATTAGTAAGTTTTTAATAATGGTGTAAATATAGAGCTTTTGATTAAATACAAAAATAAATATAGAATTTTATCGGGAACAAAAAAATTGGATTTTTTCAGGGTTTTTTTGAGGCAGGTTGACCGATTCTACACCCCGTGTCAGCACTTTTGTCAACTAGAAACCTTCAACGTTTCCCCCTGCTTTTTATTGTATTGTCACCAAAAAATATGGCTGCAAACATACAGGATATCCGGTTTCTACCCTTCTTTTTTTATCAGTCGGGCCCTTTCCAGCAATTCCGGGTCTCTTGACCCCGTTCTTAAAGCTGTTTTTAAGTATTCCCGGGCTTTTTCGGTTTCATTTTTCTGGAAACTGGCCCAGGCAAGGGCATGATTTACATCTATATTAAATGGTCTCGCCGCATATTCCTTCATCGCCTGCTCAACAGCCAGCCCGTATTGCCCTGTTGTTGTGTAAATTCTACACATTTCAAGAGCTACTGAATGGCCCGAAAGCTCATCTTCTTTCAGCATGGCCAATACTTTTTCATATTCAGCGGCAGCTTTTTTATTCTCCCCCTGCAGCGCATAGATCTCCGCCATTTCTTCATTGAAAGAAAATTCGGGCATGATCGCAGACGCCTGTTGCAGCAATTCCAGTGCTTTGGAATAATTTTTTCCTGCTTTTGCCACCCTCGCCATTCCTTCCATGGCAAATGCATAACTGGGGCGGGTGACTAAAATATCTTCGTATTGCTGACCGGCTTCTTCCCAGCGGGATGTCTTCTCATACAGATGGCCCAGTGTTTTTTTACTCCAGCACCAGGGTTCTGATCCCGGTACGCCTGCCTGCACTGCCATTTTCATTGCTTCTATGGCACCAGGGTAATCGCCATAGATCTCACGGAGATAAGAAGCTCTTGAATAAGATTCCAGTGAAGGCTTAAGCGCCTGCATCTTGTCCGACATCGTCACCGCCTCCTCGTAGCTGCCCAATTCCACATTGGCATCCACCAGCACTCCATATACATAGGCATTATCAGGATTGATGGCCCTGGCCTTTTCTGCAATTTGCTTTGCTTCTGCGAACTGGTGCTGCCGCCCTGACGATGGTTTTTCTTGGAGCCGTGGGCGGCGGGC
>JANOHQ010000091.1:0-3172 GCA_031406595.1 Chitinophagaceae bacterium | reverse complement strand
CCAACGCAGCGATCTTAATGGCTTCAATGCCCAGGCTGGCACCCCGGGTACCGGCACCTATTTCCGAAGGAACTTCTATCAGTTTAATATTTTTCATAAAAGCAATCGTTAATGAGATAACCGGGCAAAATGCCGGTGTCAGAAAAAATGGGCAGCTAAGTAAGTGGCAGGTGTGGCCATCAATTAATCAGGGATATAAAAATTGGCCGGGAGTGATTGCTCCGCAAAAGTGTAAACCGTGGTTATTTTTTTTGAGTGTTGCCTCATATAGGAAGAGGAACAAAGTTAATCAATAGTTCCCGAGCTGTCAAGTGCTAAATTAAGAGGCTATTTGGTGAAAAAATATCACGCAGAGGAGGCGGGGATCGCAAAGCATTTCGTTTGCTTTTCCATCTCTGCGTACTCTGTGTACTCAGCGTGCTATACCCTTTACTCATGTGCCGCCAGGATCGGTATCCGGCTATGATATGCCAATCGCTTGGTATGCGATGTTTTAAAAAGGGACACGGCGTTGCTCTGGTGCTTTGGAATAGTGACCAGCACATCAATATCGTAATCCTTAACGAATGTATCCACGGCTTCGAAAAAATTATTCATGGTCAGGAAGTAAAACTCTGTGCGCAGGTTGCTGAACATCTCCCTGAATTTTTGTTTGCCGGCTTCGATCTCTTCAGTCAGGGAAACATAATGTTCCCTGTTCACATTCACAATATGCAATTTGGGGTTGAATATTTCCAGCACCGAATTGATCAGGACGGAGGGTGTCGTGGCTTCTACATCCTTAAAGTCGGAGGTAAACGCTACATTGTCGATCCCCTTGTACCTGGCATCGGGAGGAATGATCATGACCGGCAGCAGGTTCTTGTCCACGAGCTTAAGTGTGTTGCTCCCGAACATGGCCTGTCTCACTTCTGATTTACCGGTAATACCCATCACGATCAAAGTAGCCCTTGAGGTATGTGCCAAACGGGCAATATTCTCGATCAGGTCGCCGCCCATTTCATTCTCGCATTCGATATTTTCTACCCCGCAGGCGCGGAATTCCTTTTTCAGGCTCTCCTGGTAACCGACCACTACATCATGGTCACCTTCGCTTTCATAATTATTATAAAGTACAGCTACCGCATCTTTTTTTCCTGCCAGCATTTTAGCGGTATAACGGGCAGCATTCAGCGAGGTCTCGGAAAAATCGATCGGGATAATTACTCTGTGCATCGTGTTTTTTTTATCCTGGTTTAATGGTCAGGCAGGCAGCCAGTGGCAACGCCCGCAGTTTGGAGCGATAAATTTACACTATTTGAAAGGAATAATTACCAGGACCTGATCTTTTCATCAATGATCCCCAGCATGTCGCGCCGGGTAGGTGAAAGCTTTTCTTTATTCTTGTCGATATAGGAATATGGGCTTTGGCCCGGGATGGGTGTGCTGAACTGCTGGTTACCCAGATCGGCGTTCGACTGTCCGCCTACGGGAGCGACATAGATCCGTTGTGGTTTGCTGGGTACATATGACCGTAATTCCACCCTTTCTGTAACACGCCATGTTTCATCTTTACCTACCAGGATCAACCGGGTCAGCAATTCATCCTTTTCATTGAATAAAAGGAGTGAAGAAGAAAAACGATAAAGCGTTACTATTTCCCAGGTGTCTGTTGTCTTACCGATAGAACTGCGGTTGGCATAATAGTCGATGATATCGGGTTCCGACATCTCGAATTCAATACTGTAGCGGGGGTTGCAGCGATCGCCGCAGAGTTCTTTATCTACCAGTTCTTCACAAACTATGGGAAGTTTATCGGTCAGTACCTGCCATATCTTATTCCCGGGTCTCCAATAATCCGGAAGGTTGATCCGGTATTTGCCGGTATCAATGGCTGCAAGGTTTTGTGCGGCAGCGAAAGCAGCAAAAAAGAGAACAAAGGCCAGCAGGCAAGTCATCCTTTTCATGCAGTGTTGTTTTGTTACTACAAGGTAAACAGCTTTTATGATCCAATACATTCACGGTTTGTTAAAAGAGAGAAAACTGCAGGATGGCTGCAATAGAACAACATCCCGCAAAGTTCTGTACTTCGCAGGATGTTATACGGCCTATCCCTTAGTAAATAGACTCAAAGGTTTGTTGCTGTTCCAACCGGGAAAAAGCAGGTGTGTTGCCACAGAGGGTAGCCAGTCGCTGTACATAGTCGCGGAATGTACCGGATTTGAAATGCTGGTTAGCCACCGATTCCCGTTTAAAACTCTTGATATGCACAAAGTGGCACTCGTTGTTGTAGTCAGCATAACACTGACTACGCATTCCACCGGGGCCATGTTTGGAAAGGGAATTGAAATACTCGTCGATTATTTTTTGCGCAGACTCGTGCCGGCCTTCCGGTACAGAGAAGGACATTACATACCGTAACATAAGCATACAGTTTTGGTTAGGTTAGTACAGCCGGTACTACTATGGCAGTACCGGTTTCCAAAATGCTGCATTGATGCCAGGATAGAATCGTCTTTTCTTGATGAGCGGTGAAAATCCTTTATTACTGAACATTGAAGGTATGAACCACCATTAGTTATTTATCGCTCCATCACCACCTGTTTTCAGGTTGTCGATCTTAATCACTTCTTTTGATACCGCACTGACTGTAAACATTTTTTTGATCAACTCGCTGTCGTGCTGGTAAACATCATCCCTGAAATTAAGGTCACCGTCATTATCCACCCATGATGTATAATAAATAATGAAAACAGGAACCGATTCTTTTAATTTGACCCCTTTTTCCGTTGTCTGGTTCATTGCGGAAACGATCTTTTCCTGGGGCCAGCCGGCATCATTGCGTAATAACCATTCGGCCATTTTTTGGGGTTCGGCCAGGCGGATACAACCATGACTAAAGGCCCGTTTATCCTGGCCAAACAAACTCTTCGACGGGGTATCATGAAAATACATATTGAAGCTGTTGGGGAAAATGAATTTCACTTTGCCCAGCGCATTCCCGGGGCCGGGCCTTTGGCGGATACCGCCGCCCACTCTTTCCATGTTCTTATTGGCGAGGTAATTCGGATTCCTTGCAATAGCCGGCTCTATCTCACCTTTAATGATGCTCTGGGGTACATTCCAGTAGGGACTAAAATAGATCTGGCTCAGGTCGCCGTTGAACATCATTGTGTTGTTACCGACTTTTCCG
>JANOHQ010000085.1:0-9062 GCA_031406595.1 Chitinophagaceae bacterium | reverse complement strand
TTCCCCGTACTCGTAGCAGCCCCAGGTGCTAACGGTGATAAGATCCCGCGGAGAGAAGGATACCCGGTACAGGAACTTGCCAATAACACGATCAATTACAATGCAGCTATAGCAGCTTTCCCTTACGGCGGTACGGATGGATTGAATGCAAGGGTATGGTGGGATAAACCTTAACCCCAACCCCTGAAGGGACTTTAGAACCTGCTATCGCAAAATTTGCTATAGTCCTCTAAAGTCCCTTTAGGGATTTAGGGTTTAAGCGATTCAGTTTTTTTCCTTTCTCCACAAATGTTTCCACGATGGCTCTTGTCTCCAGATCAAGCCGGATGGAGATCGTGTACCAGGGAATGGAGCCTTTGAAATCCGGCATTTTCTTTTTGATGATCTTTACTACAGCATCGGTCAGTTCCGAAAATGTTTTTCCTTTACTTCCTTTCAGGCTTTGTAAGATAGCCGCTTTGAATGGCTCATAAATGCCCGCATCGATGCTGAACTTGCTTCCTGTGCGGGGATGTGTAGTGGTGGTTTTCTTTGATTTGACTGTTTTTGCCATAATCATCGTTTGTCTTTAAAGAAATCTTTCATCAATTTCGCACATTCATCTTTCATCACACCTCGTATCAATTCTGTCTTTGGATGAAAGGGCCAGTTAGCACCGGTCGTTTTTTTGTAACCATTCTTTTCATCATCGGCACCGTACACCAGTTTGGCGATCTTACTCCAGTAAATGGCCCCGGCACACATCAGGCAGGGTTCAACCGTAACATACACGGCTGCTTCAGGCAAATATTTACTACCCAGCAAATTGAAGGCAGATGTCAATGCGATCATCTCTGCATGCGCCGTAGGATCATTCAACCGTTCGGTCATATTGTAACCCCTGGCAATGATCTTGTTATTGACGACCACAACGGCACCGATGGGGATCTCCTCATCATCGTAAGCTCTCCGGGCCTCCTTCAGTGCCTGCATCATGTAATATTCATCGGTCATTGACGGACAATTTGCTATAACTTGGTATAAAATTAAGTGAATGTCAGCTATTGCTAAACTGGAAGCCCTGCGCAGTTATTTTGACAGCGGCGCTACCCGTTCCTACGACTTCCGCAGGGGGCAATTAAAAAAACTCAAACAGGGGATCCTGGAACACGAACAGGATCTGTATGATGCCCTGCAGACCGACCTGAAAAAAAGCCCTGAAGAAACCTGGGTGACCGAAACCGGGATGGTGATTGCCGAACTCAATGCGGCGCTAAAGCATCTTCGCCACTGGATGAAGCCGGACAAAGTGAGTACCAACCTGCTGAATATGCCTTCTGGCAGCCGGGTGATGAAGGAGCCGCTGGGCGTAGTACTGATCATCGGTCCCTGGAATTATCCGTTTCAATTACTGATCAATCCGTTGATCGGGGCCATCGCCGCAGGCAATTGTGTGGTATTAAAACCCAGCGAATTTGCACCGGCAACTGATGCTGTAATGAAAAACATTATCGAAAAAACATTTCCTAAAGAATATATTCTCTATGTACAGGGAGATGGGGCGACCGTAATTCCCGCGATGATGAATAATTTTTCCTTTGATCATATATTTTATACCGGCAGTACGGCAGTAGGCAAGATTATTTATAAAATGGCTGCAGAGCGACTGGTACCGGTAACCCTGGAGCTGGGAGGCAAAAGCCCCTGTGTGGTGGAAAGCGATGCAAATATAATAGTGGCGGCAAGACGGATCGCCATGACAAAATATTCCAATGCCGGGCAAATGTGCGTGGCACCGGATTATTTGTTGGTGCATTCATCCGTAAAAGACCAGCTGGTGAATGCCATGAAAGAGTCGATCGGAAAATTCTTTACCGACAAACCTGAAGACTGCTATAACTACGGGAAGATCATCAATGAAAGGCAGTTCAACCGTATCTCCGGCTATTTATCACAGGGAACGATCGTTCATGGCGGCAGGACCGATAAGGGGAAACTATTTATTGAACCAACGATCATGACAGGCGTGTCGCAGGATGCACAGGTTATGAAGGACGAGATATTCGGTCCGGTATTACCCGTTCTCACATTCGATACGATGAAGGAGGCAAAGAAGATCATTCAACAAAACCCTAACCCCCTGTCATTCTATATTTATACGTCAAGTATTAAAAAAGAAAAGGAATGGCTGGAAGCAGTTCCGTCGGGAGGAAGCTGTGTCAACAACTCAAGCTGGCACCTGACCAATCATAATCTTCCTTTCGGGGGAAGGGGATTCAGTGGCACGGGTTCTTATCATGGCAAGTATTCTTTTGACACATTCAGTCATAAAAAAGCTGTGATGAAAACGCCAACCTGGTTTGATCCGAATATGAAGTATCCGCCTTTTAAAGGGAAATTGAAGTTATTTAAATGGATTATCCGGTAAATAAAAGGATACAACTCTCCAAGGGTTGAACTTTAATTATTTAAGTTAATCTTAGGCTCAACCCTTGGAGAGTTGTTCAGAATTTATAGTATGAAAAAACTAAAACGATTCCTGGTTGTTCTGTTGATACTTATAGCTGTTTTTTCGGTCTATGTCGAAATAGCGAATCGTAATTCAAAAAATATGACCTATCGCCAAAAAGTATTAAAAGCAGTTTACCCGGTATTGATGTGGTTTACAAAACTGACCGGTAAGAATACCCGGGAACTGGAAAATAAAAAACAACAGCCTCGCGTGCCTTTTTATTCATTAAAGGGCACACTGAATAACGGCGATACACTTGATTTTACCACGCTGAAAGGGCAAAAGATACTGCTGGTCAACACCGCCAGCGACTGCGGCTATACCAACCAGTATAATGACCTGCAAAAATTAGCAGAACGATACAAAGGCAAACTCATTGTGATCGGATTTCCCGCCAACGATTTTAAAGAGCAGGAGAAAGGAACAGATGAAGAGATCGCTGGTTTTTGCAAAGCCAATTTCGGGATCAGCTTCCCGCTGATGAAGAAAAGTACTGTGATCAGGTCGCCGCAGCAAAACCTGGTTTACCAATGGCTGACCGATCCGGCAAAGAATGGCTGGAACAACCAGGCTCCTTCCTGGAATTTTTCAAAATATATTGTGAACGAGGAAGGAATACTTACTAATTATTTCGGTTCATCGGTCTCGCCGCTGAGTAAGGATGTATTGAAAGCAATTGAATAACACCTATGAACTATAATGATATCATCGGCACGATCGGTGTGGGGTTAATATTGATCGCTTTCTTCTGTAGCACATTCAACTGGATCAGCGGGAAAAGTAAATTGTTCTTTATCATGAACATTGTGGGTGCCGGCCTGGCCTGCTATGCTTCTTATCTTATCAACTTCTGGCCGTTTGTAATTCTCGAGGGGGTATGGTTTTTGGTGTCGGTGGTGGGGTTCCTGAAGGCAGCGCGGTGAGCTGGGTTGGGACGTTTAAGCGGCCTGAACCAACTCGTGTTTACACCGGCGGAATGTGGTGATTTTCACCTGGCCACTGTTGATTTTCCCCTCAAGAGTTAAAGCTCGTCATATATCTTTCCCTAAAAATGAATTTTATTCCCGGAGAATTTTACCACGTTTACAACCGCGGCAATAACAAACAACGCATTTTCTTCCATGATGACAATTACCTGTTTTTTCTAAAAAAGATAAGCGATCAATTGAAGCCGGTTTCAGAGCTCGTCGCCTACTGTCTCATGCCCAATCATTTCCATTTACTTATGCAGGCGAATGAGAAGAGTGTGAAAGAGAGAAAAACTTTTGGCGGTAAGGGAATGCAGGAGTTTGCTTACCGTGTTGGAATATTGTTAAGCAGCTATTCCCAAGCCATCAATAAGCAAAACAAAACAACCGGGTCTTTATTCCAGCAGAAGACCAAAGCAAAAATTTTGAGTGAGGAAAATAACATTTCAGGGATCAGCTACCTGGAGCAATGCTTTTGCTATATTCATCAAAACCCTGTGGTTGCAGGTTTGGCTACTGGTTTATCCGACTGGCCATTCTCGTCTTATCCCGATTATGCAGGACTAAGAAACGACACATTATGTAACAAGGAGGTTTTTTTTAATCATACTGGTTTTCAGCAGGCGGACATTGTTAGAATATGTTCGGCAAGAATGAAAGAAAAGCTAATTGATAAATTATTTTAGGTACCGGTTCAGATCGTTAATAGATCCCGGTTCAGGCCGCTTGTAGCGTCCCGGTTCAGGCCGCTTATAGCGTCCCGGTTCAGGCCGCTTGTAGCGTCCCGACCCTACTCAACAGGGCATTTCTCATGATAATTCACCAGCTCGATCGGTGTTTTTTCAAATTCATATCCACCGTAAGTCCGGGCGATATCATCAAAAACTTCATTGATGCCTTCTTCAGTGGTAAGTGTTACCAGTTTGTTGCGAAACTCTTTGATATTGGGTAAACCTTTTAAATAATTCGCATAATGCCGGCGCATTTCGTTGATACCGACGACAGGATTCTTCCATTCGATAGAGCGGCGCAGATGTTTGCGACAAACAAATAAACGGTCTTCAATTGTCGGTGCGGGGAGATGTTCACCTGTTTTTACAAAATGTTTGATCTCGTTAAAGATCCATGGATAGCCGATAGCGGCACGACCGATCATGATGCCATCGACACCATAACGATTTTTATATTCCACTGCTTTTTCCGGTGAATCAATATCACCATTGCCAAAGATGGGAATAGTAATACGCGGATTGTTCTTCACTTTCCCGATCAGTGTCCAGTCAGCTTCGCCTTTATACATCTGCGATCTTGTTCTTCCATGGATGGCGAGTGCTTTGATACCTACATCCTGTAACCTTTCAGCTACTTCCTCGATATTCCTTGTTTTATCATCCCAACCCAGTCTTGTTTTTACGGTAACGGGGAGACTGGTTGCTTTTACAACGGCAGATGTCAAACGCACCATCAGGTCTATATCTTTTAATACACCCGCTCCGGCTCCTTTTAACGCGACCTTCTTTACAGGACACCCAAAATTGATATCGAGAAGATCAGGGTTAGTAACTTCTACGATCTTTGCAGCCAGCGCAAGGCTGTCCTCATCACCGCCAAAGATCTGGATACCGACAGGACGTTCATAATCAAAGATGTCCAGTTTTTTCCGGCTCTTGATCGCATCGCGGATCAGCCCTTCGCTGGAAATGAATTCGGTGTACATCAGGTCCGCCCCATTATCCTTGCATACGGCCCGGAAAGGGGGATCGCTCACGTCTTCCATTGGAGCCAGAAGCAGCGGAAACTCAGGAAGTTGTATGTTGCCTATCTTTACCATTTACAGGCGGCAAATTTACGATCTAAAAACCAGAATCGGTAATGAAAGGGATGTTAAAAGGAAAATCAGCGGGCATGCAGTTCGTGATATTGATCAGTTTAGCCATGGTCAGCCTATTTTTTGGAATACTGATCGCTACTACGATCATGTCTGTATTAACAGGTGTAAAGACCTTAGAATTATTGGAACTGTCCAAACTTGACTTTACCCGCTCCGCAGTGATCAATTATATGAGGGGAATGCAGTTCTTCCAGTTTATTTTCCTTTTCATGATCCCTTCGCTGGTATGCGCCCGTCTTTTTAGCACGAACACTAAAGAATATCTCGGTTTGAAAGTCCCCGGGAATATACTTTATTTCGGGGCCGGGATCGCGATAATGATAGTTGCTATCCCCATGTGTGGATTTTTAGGGGAACTCAATCGTAATATTCAATTTCCACCGGGTATTGAAAATTGGGCCAGGTCTCACGAAGAAGATGCTGCCAAACAAATGGAAGGACTTTTATCAAGGCATACTATTACCGACCTCCTATTAAATCTCATTTGTGTTGCGGGATTCGCAGCGGTTGGAGAAGAGTTGTTGTTTCGGGGGTTGGCCCAGCGATTGTTGATCAGGATGTTTAAAAGCCCATGGGCGGGAATAATCATCGCCGCCATTCTTTTTTCAGCTTTCCATTTCCAATTCTATGGTTTCATCCCGCGGTTGGCACTGGGTATCCTCCTTGGGTTGGTGTATTGGTACAGTGGCAGCTTGTGGACATCGATATTGGCCCACTTTGTGTATGATGCATTCCTGATCATCTTGCTTTATATCTATCCGGAAAAAATTCATGAGGAAAAAGCATTGAACTTTTCGAATATCGCTTTAACGGCTACCATCAGCTTTCTGCTCGTAGCACTGCTGGTGATATGGATGAAAAAACGATCGGCGACAACATACGACAAAGTGTATTCAGGTGATGGGGCAAAAAATCATCCCTTTGATTTCGACGGGAATACTCCAGTATAAAATTTATCATGGCATTCAACTGGCAGACCTTCCGGACAAGAACACTCAGCTCCCTCATTTTTGTGGCGGTGATGCTGGCCGGGCTGCTCTGGAACCAGTGGAGTTTTCTTGTTTTATTTTCTATTGTTCATTTTGGTTGCTGGTGGGAATTTCTGAAGCTTACCGAGAAAATTCATAATACCAGTTTTCATGTCTATACCAAATTGGGGTTGATGCTGATGGGATATGGGTTGATGCTCTGGTTCTGCGACCCGCTTTTTCATATCAATGACTATGGGATCAAAGAGAATATTTCCCTGCCTGTTTCCGCAGCAGGTTTTGCGATGTTAGTGATTGGCATATTCCAGAAAAATACCATCAAGCTCAAAGCAATCGGGATGGCGGTCGTTGGGTTTCTTTATATTTCAATGACCTTAGGGATGATGATTGATATTTATGGCTTTACACTGGATTCTTGGAACTTATATTACTTCCCCGAATCTTCGGAGTGGAAAGGTGTTACGCTTTTTTATAAACCATGGATACTTCCAATAGTGGTCATCGTTGCACTCTGGATCAATGATACCATGGCCTATCTCGTTGGGTCGATGATCGGCAGGACACCGATGACAAAGATATCACCTAAGAAAACCTGGGAGGGAACGATTGGCGGGATCATCCTGGCTGGCGGGCTTGGATTTTTGATCCCGCTTGTATTTGATATACAGGCATCCAACTTAACCGGGATTGACGAGTTAACAGGGCTTATCATTGCCGTGGCAGCAGCAATTACTGGTACAATTGGTGATTTGTTTGAATCAAAGCTCAAACGACTGGCAGGTGTAAAAGATAGTGGCAACATGATGCCGGGCCATGGTGGTTTTCTTGACAGGTTCGACTCATTATTATTTGCAATACCTGTTTGCTGGTTACTCCTGTATCCTTGCGCATTTCAATGTTAGCATAGCAAGTATGACCCCATTCCCGCTTTTCCTATCTTTGCCGGATGACGATCCACAAAGAAGGCTATAAGACCATTGCGATCAGCACAATCCTGTTTGGTATCATCAATATATTGTCATTTTATTTTCTTAGTTCATCTATTCCCATCCTCAGCTGGGTCATTTTTATCGGCACATTAGGTCTGCTGTTTTTTATGATCTCTTTTTTCCGCATCCCCAAAAGAATACATACGATCCGGGAAGATGCCATAGTGGCCCCGGCTGATGGAAAAGTAGTGGTGATCGAAGAAGTGCAGGCTGATGAGTATTTCACGGATAGACGTATACAGGTTTCCATCTTTATGAGCCCGCTGAATGTGCATGTGAACCGCAATCCCGTAACAGGAGAAGTGGCCTACAGTCAATACCACAAAGGGAAATACCTGGTGGCCTGGCATCCCAAATCTTCTACCGAGAATGAAAGGCATTCTGTGGTGTATCGAAAAAATGGGAAAGAGATACTCGTCAAACAAATAGCCGGCGCCCTTGCCAAACGGATCTGCAATTATTTACAGGCAGGTCAGCAGGTAAATCAAACCGAAGAAATGGGTTTTATCAAATTGGGTTCAAGGGTAGACCTTCTTCTTCCCCTTGATGCAAAGATCCATGTAAAGATCGGCGACAAGCCGCAGGGTGGGGTGACGGTGATTGCTACATGGTAGGTTTAAATGAGAAATAAGGAATAAGAAATAAGGAATGATAAAGTTGTCATCAAAAGTCTAAAAGATGACCTTTAATTCCTTTAGAGAATACACGGTATAAGTTGGTAATTGATCTTTTACCATTACTGGTTCTTTAGTGAGATGATTGACATGAACCTGGTCGATCCCGGCATTAATGCCACCCAGTATGTCCACATCGATCGTATCCCCGATCATGATGCTTTCTTCCGGCCGGGCTCCCGCCTTTTGAAATGCATAATCAAAGATGGCTTTATGCGGTTTTAAACTGTTGCTTCCTTCCGATGTGATCACTTCCACAAAATATTTATCCAGTCCTGAAAATTGCAGCTTGCTGTGTTGGGTTTTTTCAAAACCGTTGGTGATGAGATGAAGTAAATATTTTTTTTCAGTGAGATAATCAAGGATCTCCGTAGTGTGCGGGAACAATAACTTCCGTGTCGGAAGCAGGTCAAGGAAATGAACGCCCATCTCTCTTGCCAATGGCTCATCCGCTATTTTAAAATCAAGCAGGGCCAGCCACATCCTTTTCCAGCGCAGCTCATCCACTTTTATATAGCCATTGCGGTAGCGTTCCCAGAGCTTATCATTGTGAGCAAGATAATTCTTGTGGAACAGGTCAAAATCATGGATACCCCTTTCCTGCAATCCCATGGCCTGGTAAATTTCCTGCAGGGTTTGCCGGCTATTGGCTTCAAAATCCCAGAGGGTATGATCGAGGTCGAAAAAGAGATGTTTATACTTCATTACAGTTGTAGATTTGCAAAGAAACTGGAAATAATCATACCATGAACACAATTATCACCGGTGCTTCTAAAGGAATTGGTAAAGCTATCGCAGAAATTTTTGCTGCCCATGGTCATAACCTCTTTTTGTGTTCAAGGGGCGAGCTGGCGTTATATAAAACAATGGAAGAATTGATGACCCGTTTCCCTTCCGTTACCATCAAAGCAAAACCGTTTGACCTGAGTATAAAAGAACAGGCGATCGCATTTGGCAACTGGTGTCTTGAATCTGGCACACCTGACATTCTCGTGAACAATGCCGGACTGTTTGAACCCGGAACTGTACATAACGAACCAGATGGCGTTTTAGAAAGTCA
>JANOHQ010000053.1:0-11641 GCA_031406595.1 Chitinophagaceae bacterium | reverse complement strand
TGGAAAATTCAGGAAGAATGTGCTGGTGCAGGTAAAGAACGGCCCGATCGATTTTCAACCCAGGGAACCTTTTTCACCCCTGTTCGGATCGATGGAACATACTCCATTGATGATGGAGTTCCAGTTGACACAGGAATACCTCGGTCAGGGAACGCACCTGGTATACGAAGCGCCGATGTTCAAAGAAGTACTGGACGCGGATACTTATAAAAAAGGAAAAGGCACGGAAGTATATAAAACGATCAATGGCATGGCGGGTGTTTCCAATACCGGTAACGACCGCAACTGGACCGGTCATCCCTTTGGACAAGCCAACTGGTACGCACTGGGCAGACTGGCATGGGATCATTCATTAAGCAGTGAACAGATCGCTGATGAATGGATCCGGATGACATTTACCAATGACCTTGTTTTTACCAGCGCAGCAAAAAAGATCATGATGGCTTCGCATGAAACGATGGTGAATTATATGACACCGCTGGGATTGCATCATATTATGGGAAACGGCCACCACTATGGCCCGGCACCATGGAGTGACAACTTACCAAGACCCGACTGGAACCCTGTATATTATCATAAAGCTGATGCGGCAGGTATTGGTTTTGACCGCACGATGAAAGGAACTAATGCCCTGGCACAATATGCGGCGGAAGTTCGTCGTGAATACGAGGATCCTGCCACTTGTGATGAGAAATATCTTTTATGGTTTCACCATGTCAGCTGGCAACATAGAATGCGCTCTGGCCGGACAGTTTGGGAAGAGCTCTGCTACAAATACTATAAAGGAGTGAGTGATATAAGATCCATTGAGCAGGAATGGAAACTGCTGGAAAAATTTATTGATGCTGAACGTTTCCAGCACGTAAAAATGCTGCTGGCGATACAGGTACAGGAGGCAGTGTGGTGGAGAAATGCCTGCCTGCTTTATTTCCAGACCTTTTCGAAAATGCCGTTCCCGGCAGGTTATGAAAAACCTACCCATGAATTGGAATACTATAAAAGCCTGAGGTTTCCCTATGCCCCGGGTAATTAGGATCAGATAGAGCAACGTAAATTCATTGTAAACCTGGCGTATGAAACGAACAAACAACAGCAGGGTTGCGATCGTAACGGGAGGTGCTTCCGGTATCGGTCTGGCCATTGCAAAAATATTTACTGTCAATAAGATCAGGACCATCATTATCGGGAGAGATGAGACCAAACTCAGGAATGCAAAAAAGGATTTGGGCTCCCTGGCCGTTACGATCTCTTTTGACCTGACAGAACTTGACGGTATACCGGGCCTGGTAAAAGGTATCATCAAAAAATATGGACAGGTTGATATATTGGTTAACAATGCCGGCATCAATATGAAAAAAGAATTCACGGAAGTGACGGATGAAGATTTTCAAAAGATCCTGCTCACCAATGTGAACTCGATGTTCTCCATTTCCCGGGAAGTGGTCGGGGAGATGAAAAAAAGAAAAACCGGTTCGATCATCAATATCAGCTCCATGGCATCGCAATACGGTTTACCCAAAGTGATCGCTTATACGGCCAGTAAATCAGCCATTGAAGGAATGACAAGGGCCATGGCGGTTGAATTATCACCGCTTGGTATCCGTGTGAATTGCATTGCCCCCGGTTTTATTGCCACAGATATGAGTGCCAAAGCGCTCAACAGCGATCCGGAAAGAAAACAAAAAGTGATGAACCGTACACCGATGGGTTATATGGGCGACCCGGCAGATATTGGCAAAGCAGCATTATTCCTTGCAAGCGACGACGCAAATTATATCACCGGGGTGGTGCTGCCGGTGGATGGAGGTAATTCAATTGGTTTTTAAAGCATGAAACGGTCCTTAACAATACTATTCCTTTTCATAGCAGTGCATTCCACTGCCCAATCCCTTATTGCAGATAAAACATCGGGCAATAGTTTTTCACTGGACCGTGCAACGATCTATGTTGATTCGGCCGATCATATGGTGGTGCAGATATCGGCAAAGCTTTTGCAAAATGATATCCAGGCAGTGACCGGGAAAAGACTCCCGATATCACATACACTGGTGAACACCGGAAATATGATCGTCATCGGATCACTGGACCGTTCTTCGTTTATAAAAAAACTTACGGGAAATAAAAGGATCAATGAAGCCGATATAAAAGACAAATGGGAAGGCTATCTGCTGCAGACACTCAGCGAACCTCAATCAGGAAATGCGTTGATCATCGCAGGGAGTGACAGGCGGGGAACGGCTTTTGGCGTTTTTGAATTCTCAAGACTGATAGGCGTATCACCCTGGTATTGGTGGGCGGATGTGCCGGTAAAAAAAAGAGAACGGATCAATATCAATAAAGGAATAAAGATCGTGGATGCGCCCAAGGTCAGATACCGGGGGATATTTATCAATGATGAAGCGCCTGCATTGAGCAACTGGAGTAAATCAACCTTTGGCGGCTTTAATCATCTTTTCTATGAAAAAGTATTCGAGCTGATGCTGCGGTTAAAATCGAATTATATCTGGCCGGCCATGTGGGGCAATGCATTCTACGATGATGACAGCCTGAATATAAAAATGGCAGACGAATACAGCATTGTGGTCGGCACTTCGCATCACGAACCCCTGATGCGTGCACATGCTGAATGGAAAAAGTACGGGAAAGGGCAAAAATGGAATTACGACAGTACCGAAACGGGATTAAAGGAATTCTGGAAAAGCGGTATGCAAAGAGCCGGCAACGAAAAGATCGTCAGCCTGGGAATGCGGGGTGATGGCGATGAGCCGATGTCGGGAGAAACCGCCACGGCGTTGCTGGAAAGGATCGTAAAAGACCAACGCCAGATCATTGAAGAAGTAACCGGGAAACCGGCAACTGAAACACCGCAGCTCTGGGCTTTGTATAAAGAAGTACAGGACTATTATGATAAAGGCATGCGGGTGCCTGATGATGTGACCTTATTATTATGTGATGATAACTGGGGGAATATCCGCAAGCTTCCCCGCCCGGATGAAAAACCCAGGAAAGGCGGTTATGGTATTTATTATCATTTTGACTATGTAGGCGGTCCAAGAAATTACAAATGGGTGAACACCAATCCCCTTCCACGTATCTGGGAACAGATGCACATGGCCTGGGAATACAATGCCAGGCAGATATGGATCGTAAATGTGGGAGATATAAAGCCGATGGAGTTTCCGATTTCTTTTTTTCTTGATTATGCCTGGAACCCGGAAAAGATCGGCGCAGATGATCTTCAAAAATATACGGAAGACTGGGCGGCTGCGCAATTTGGAAAGGAACATGCAAAAGAGATCGCGGACATCCTTGCGAAATATGCTAAGTACAACAGCAGGAGAAAGCCGGAGTTATTGAACGAGAACACTTATAGCCTGGATAATCATCGTGAATTTGCTACGGTAGTCGCTGACTATAATAGATTATTGGAAAGGACCTTAACGATCAATGCTTTATTATCGCCTGCACACAGGGATGCATATTTCCAGCTGGTGCTGCATCCCGTAAAGGCTTGTGCCAACCTGAACGAGATGTATTTTCATGTGGCCCTGAACAGGCAGGCGTATAAGAACAAGTATGCGAAAGCCAATGAGTTTGCCGATAAAGTAAAACAGTTATATAGCAATGATTCGCTTATCAGCCTCCAATACCATCGCCTGAACGGTGGAAAATGGAATCATATAATGAGCCAGACACATATTGGCTATACATACTGGCAGCAACCACCTGTTCAAAAAATGCCTGACATAAAATATGTGCCCGCGGATTCAATCGTTGATGAACCGAAACAATATTTGAAAGATATCATGGGTTCACGGGCTCCCGGAGGTATAAAGGGAAACATTTTTACGGAATGGGAAGAGTCGGGCGTTTCAATGGAAGCCTGCCATTTTACAAATGCTGTCAATTCCAATGGTATTGAATGGAAGATATTGCCTGACCTGGGGCGAACCGGGAGTGCTGTTACTAGTTTTCCTGTTACATCAGCTCCGCAAACGCCGGGTGGCAATGCCCCGCACCTGGAATATGAAATTTACACGTATAGCAAAGACAGTATAAAAATAAACGCCTATTTCTCCCCTTCGCTAAATTACTTTAATACGGAAGAAGGATTGCAATATGCCATTTCAACCGATGATGAAACACCGCAGATCATCAGTATCAATAAAGACGATAAAAATACAGGAACCGGTATATGGAGCAAATGGGTTAGCGAAAACATCATTATTAAAAGAACGGGGCATTACTTCCTGAAGCCAGGAAAGCATATTGTAAAATACTGGGTGGTGAACCCGGGCGTTGTATTACAGAAGCTGGTGCTGGACCCCGGTGGAGTATTGTCAAGTTATTTTGGTCCGCCGGAAACCATAGTAAAATGAGAAATAAGGAATAAGAAATAAGGAATGAGAAAGTAGTGAAGCAATGATTCATTGTTTCATTGAGTCTTCCTCTCCTGAAGGAGAGGCAACCGAGGTACGAAGGTTGCGAGCGCAGCTCAGAAGGTGAGGTCGGTGAATAGAATACCCGGCGATGAAGAGTGCGACGCAACAGGCGATGATAGTAGCAATACAGTTGGCATCATAAATATCTACAATGAAGAAATTATTCTTTTCCGCCGCCTGCCTGTGTTCATTTTTGAGCAATGCGCAGGATCATAAATCATTCCCCATGTGGAATACCAGCTTACCTTTTGAGCAAAGAGTGAATGATGTAGTGAGTCGCCTGACCCTGGAAGAAAAAGTAGCACAGATGCTCAATGCCACACCGGCAATACCACGATTAGGTATACCCGCTTACGACTGGTGGAACGAAGTACTCCATGGTGTGGCAAGAACCCCCTTCAAAGTAACCTCCTACCCGCAGGCTATTGCCATGGCGGCTACCTGGGATACCAGCTCGCTGTACCGTATGGCCGATTTTTCAGCACTCGAGGGAAGAGCCATTCACAATAAAGCCATTGAACTCGGGAGAACCAATGAACGCTACCTGGGATTGACCTACTGGACACCCAATATCAATATTTTCCGGGACCCCCGCTGGGGCCGCGGACAGGAAACATACGGGGAAGATCCTTTCCTGACAGCTATGCTGGCAAAGGCATTTGTACGGGGCTTACAGGGCGAAGATCCAAAGTATTTAAAAGCGGCGGCCTGTGCCAAACATTTTGCCGTTCACAGCGGACCCGAGCCTTCAAGACATTCCGATAATTTCAATCCCTCCGCGTATGATCTCTGGGATACCTATTTACCGGCCTTCAAAGAATTAATTGTGAATGCGAATGTAGCCGGGGTGATGTGTGCATACAATGCCGTGAACACGCAACCCTGCTGCGCCAGTGATCTGTTGATGAATGATATTCTCCGTAATCAATGGAAGTTCAACGGTTATGTAACTTCAGATTGCTGGGCGGTCGATGATTTTTTTCGCTATCATAAAACACATAAAGATGCTACCGTATCTGCAGTTGACGCTGTACTCCATGGTACTGACGTAGAATGCGGTCAAACGGTCTATAAAACACTGGTGGATGCCGTAAAGAACGGCCTGATCAAAGAAGAGCAACTCGATATCTCGCTGAAGAGATTATTTATGATCCGTTACCGGTTGGGTATGTTCGATCCTCCTTCCATGGTAAAATATGCACAAACTCCTTCTTATGTGCTCGAGTCACCCGCACACCAGACACATGCATTGAAAATGGCGCAGCAGTCGATCGTGTTGCTGAAGAATGAGAACAACAACTTACCACTGAGCAAGAAAATAAAAAAGCTCGTGGTACTGGGGCCCAATGCTGATAATAAAATTGCGATACTAGGTAACTATAATGGTATTCCCTCCAGGGCAGTTACGGTACTGGATGGCATCAAAGCTAAACTGGGCGGGGATGTGGAGATCCTGTATGAAAAAGCAATCAATTTCACCAATGATACCCTGATGGTCTATGACAATACGAGCAGTTTATTTTCGACCGATGGAAAACCGGGCGTGAAAGCAGAATATTTCGCCAATGAAAAACTGGAAGGTGATCCTGCTCATACCGTTGTTCAAAATGGTATCGATCATTACTGGGCCGAAGGAGAAACACCTGCAGCAGGAATTCCCAGCATCCATTATTCCGCAAGATATACGACCAGTATCAATGCCACCACGAATGATACGATCCATTTCGAGATCGAAGGAGATGACGGTTACAAAATTCTTATCAATGGGAAAACGATCGTGGATGCCTGGCTGCGGAACCGCTGGGGTGCCAAACAGTTCGATTTACCGTTAAAAAAAGACAGTAGCTATAAGATCGTCGTTGAACATTACCAGTCTGAAGGCAATGCTATGATCCGCCTCCAATCAGGGCACTATAAAAAAACAAATCTTACCTCCTTGCAGATAAAATGGGCAGATGCCGATGCCATCATTTTCGTAGGGGGAATTTCACCACAACTCGAAGGGGAAGAAATGCCTGTGGCCATTCCGGGTTTTAAAGGTGGTGACCGCACCAGTATATTATTACCGGCGGTGCAAACGGAATTGATGCAAGCATTAAAACTAAGCGGCAAACCTATTGTATTCGTGATGATGACCGGCAGCGCTATCGCCACCCCCTGGGAATCGGAAAATATTCCTTCGATCGTCAATGCATGGTATGGCGGACAAAGTGCGGGCACGGCTGTGGCGGATGTTTTGTTTGGCGATTATAATCCCGCCGGAAGATTACCGGTGACCTTCTATAAAAGCGACAGCGATCTCCCCTCTTTTATGAGTTATGACATGAGTGGCAGAACTTACCGGTATTTCAAAGGAGAAGCATTGTATCCTTTTGGATATGGCCTGAGTTATACAAAGTTCCTTTATAGCAACCTGGTCATTCCCCCAACAATAAAGACAGGTAAGCCTGTTACGGTTAGCGTAAAACTGACCAATACAGGAAAAAAAGATGGGGAAGAAGTTATACAATTATATGTATCGAACCAGGATAAAAGCATTCATGCTCCTTTAAAAGCATTAAAAGGGTTTAAAAGGATCTACCTTAAAAAAGGCGAATCTAAAACCATTCAATTTAAACTGACGCCGCAAGATCTGTCCGTAGTGAATGACCAGGGAGTATCGCAGCAATTGAAGGGAAAGATCATGATCAGCGTGGGTGGCGGGCAACCGGGTATGAATAATAAAACGACTTCCAATGTTGTTAGCAAATCCCTAATTGTACAGAAATGAAGCAATACAAGGCTTTTTTGTTTGACCTGAATGGAACGATGATCAATGATATGCACTACCATATAAATGCCTGGTATCAATTACTCAATGGTATGGGTTCTTCCATCAGCCTGGAAGAAACAAAACAACAGTGTTACGGTAAGAATCATGAACTGCTGGACAGGATATTCCCAGGCAGGTTCACGGAGGAAGAGAAACAGGTGATCAGCGTGGAAAAAGAGAAAGCATACCAACTTGGTTTCAAGCCTCACCTGAAATTACTGGATGGCCTGGACCTTTTCCTGGAAAAAGCATACCAGGATAAAATAAAGATGGCGATCGGTTCCGCTGCTATTATGATGAATATTGATTTTGTATTGGATGGTTTGCAGGTAAGAAAATATTTCAGCAGCATTATCAGCGCCGATGATGTTACGATAAGCAAACCCGATCCGGAGACTTTTCTGAAATGTGCCGGCTCGCTGTATGCCGCCCCTGCGGATTGCCTGGTATTTGAAGATTCTCCCAAAGGAACGGAGGCAGCAAAACATGCAGGAATGGATTGCGTGGTCATAACCACCATGCACGAACCGGAAGAATTTAACACAACGAACATCATCTGCTTTGCAAAAGACTTTACAGGTAATCTGTATGAATCAATTGTACACAGTAAAGAACAGGTATGAATGACAAGTATGTTATAGGAGTTGATTTTGGAACCGATTCAGTCCGGTCCGTCATCATCAATGCAATGAATGGCGCCGAACTGTCCTCGTCTGTCTGTTATTATCCCCGCTGGAAGTCAGGCATGTATTGCAATGCTGCTGCCAACCAGTTTCGCCAGCACCCGCTTGACTACCTGGAAAGTATGGAACAAGCCATTAAAGATTGTGTGCAGCAGGTGGCCGGCGAAACTACCCGGAATATCGTTGCCCTTTCTGTTGATACTACCGGCTCCACACCTGTTGCCGTGGATAAGACGGGAACACCACTTTGCCTGCTGCCCGGGATGGAAGAAAATCCAAATGCGATGTTCGTGTTATGGAAAGACCATACGGCTGTGGAAGAAGCAGAAGCCATTAACAAGCATTCAACTTCAAACGGCACCAACTATTTACAGTTTGTGGGTGGTATATACAGCAGTGAGTGGTTCTGGGCAAAACTGCTTCATATCTTAAAAAAGGATGAACAGGTAAGAAAAAACATTTACTCATTTGTAGAACATTGCGACTGGATTCCTTATGTACTTACCGGTGGCAATGATGTTACCAGCCTAAAGAGAGGCGTTTGCAGCGCAGGACATAAGGCACTCTGGGCTGAAGAATTCGGAGGTTTACCGCCGAATATTTTTTTTAAATCGTTACACCAGCTGCTGGATGGATTTACTGAACGACTGTTTACCCAAACCTACACAGCAGATAAACCGGCTGGCTTTATTTCACCGGGATGGGCCAAAAAGCTCGACTTACCTGAAAATGTGGTAATTGGAACAGGTGCCTTTGATTGCCACATGGGCGCTGTGGGCGGCCAGATAGAACCTTATCATTTAAGCAGGATCGTCGGTACATCCACCTGCGATATAATGGTAGCACCAATCAGTGACCTGAAAGGCAAACTGGTTAAAGGTATATGTGGCCAGGTTGATGGTTCAGTTATTCCCGGCATGTTGGGTATGGAAGCCGGGCAGAGTGCTTTTGGCGATGCCTATGCCTGGTTTAAGAATATACTGAGCTGGCCGCTGAATCATTTCATGAATGATGATGGCAAAAAAGACGCTATGATGAATGATATCATAGCAGCCCTGGGCCAGGAAGCATCCAAACTTCCTTTACAAAACAATGATGTACTCGCCAGCGACTGGCTTAATGGTCGCAGAACACCTGATGCAAACCAGTTGCTGAAAGGTGCGCTCACTAACCTGACCCTCGGAACAGAGGCCCCCCATCTTTTTAAAGCATTGGTAGAAGCCACCTGTTTTGGTGGTAAAGCTATCGCTGATCGTTTTATCAGCGAGGGTATTCCTGTAAAAGGAATTATTGCCCTGGGAGGGGTAGTAAAGAAATCATCGTATATCATGCAGGTAATGGCGGATGTATTCGGCCAGCCGATCAAAGTACATCGTAGTGAGCAAACCTGTGCGGCGGGAGCAGCCATGTTTGCTGCAACAGCCGCCGGCATTTACTCCCGGGTGGAAGAAGCTATGCAGGCAATGGGTAACGGGTTTGAAAAAACCTATCTGCCCGATAGCAGCAAAGCAAGATATTATAACGACCGCTACAGTCAATACCAGCGGCTGGGAAATTATATTAGTGATGAAGTAAAATATTTAAAAACACAGTCCTAAATATCACCGATGAAATATGATCACCTGAAGCAGGAGGCATATGATGCCAATATACAATTACCCGGTCTGGGCCTGGTATTATTCACATTTGGTAATGTAAGCGCTGCTGACAGCGCATTGGGAGTATTTGCCATTAAACCAAGCGGTGTTCCCTACACGGAATTATCGCCCGGAAAAATGATCATTGTGGATTTTGAAGGAAAAACTGTTGAGGGTGCACTTCGGCCTTCGTCAGACACGTTGACCCATGCTGTACTATATAAGCATTGGGATAAAATTGGCGGCATTGCCCATACTCACAGTGTCTATGCCACGGCCTGGGCTCAATCACTTCAGGATATCCCCGTTTGGGGTACTACACATGCGGACTATACAACTGCTGCTATTCCCTGTGCAGGACCGATGAGCGATGAAATAATAAAAGGCAATTATGAATATGAGACCGGGAACCAGATCATACAATGTTTTGCACAAAAAAAACTAGACTATCAGCAAACAGAAATGATCCTGGTAGGGAGCCATGCTCCTTTTACCTGGGGTAAAACAGCGGAAAAAGCGGTGCATAACAGTGCAGTACTGGAATACATTGCAAAAATGGCCCTGTTCACAAGGCAGTTAAACCCTGGTGTTCCTGTCCTGAAAGAAGCATTGATCAAAAAGCATTTTGAACGTAAACACGGACCAGGTAGTTATTACGGTCAATAGACCGGGAAACAAAAAAATAAAACGATTCTTGATTATGAAATACTATTCTTTGATACTGTCAACAGTAATTGCTTTTTCTTCCTGTAAGAGCAGCGAGACAGAAAAAAAAGATACACCGGTCGCGGCGACAGGTAAAATTTCCGTAACAGAAAAACCCTTTGGCACATTTAATGGCGAAGCAGTAACTGAATACACCTTTACAAATGCAAATGGTATGCAGGTGAGTATTTTAAACTACGGCGGTACTGTTACAAAAATCATAACTAAAGATAAAGAAGGCAAAGATGGCGATGTGATTCTCGGTTATGACTCTTTAAGCGGCTACCTGCAAAAAGATAATCCCTATTTCGGTTGTATAATTGGTCGTTATGGAAACCGGATTGGCAACGCAAGATTTACTTTGAATGACAGCACTTATACATTAGCAGCTAACAATTACGGGCAATCCCTGCATGGAGGCAATAAAGGATACGACAAAGTAATATGGAAAGCTGAAAAGCAACCCGGTGACAGCAGTTTGAAACTTACGTACCTGAGCAAGGACGGCGAAGAAGGCTATCCCGGTAATTTAACTATTGCAGTTGTATACACCTTAACAGCAGATAATGGTTTAAAAATTGAGTACTCGGCCACCACGGATAAAGCAACACCGGTCAATTTAACCAATCATTGCTATTTTAATTTATCTGCCGGAAAAGACCCGGCCATTTTAGCGCATGAGTTGATGCTGAAAGCTGACAAGTTTACAGAAGTGGATTCTGTTTTAATTCCAACCGGCAAACTGCCCGATATAAAAGGCACGCCAATGAATTTTACAACTGCCAAAGCAGTTGGCAAAGACATCGCATCAGTTAAAGGCGGCTATGACCATAACTGGGTATTGACAAGAACCAGCAATGAGTTAGCATTAATGGCCACCTTATATCATCCGGCAAGTGGCCGGTATATGGAAGTATACACAACCGAGCCAGGTATGCAGTTTTACAGCGGCAACTTTTTAGATGGTACCCTAACCAACACAAAGAAAAACCAGAAATATGTATTGCATGCAGGGTTGTGTTTGGAAACACAGCATTTTCCTGATGGCCCCAATCAGCCATCATTTCCCAATACAATTTTAAAACCAGGAGAAACATACAGCCATATATCACTTTACAAGTTTCGTGTTAAATAACTTTTTAAACCAGGCAATATGAAAAAAGGAAGTTTATTCATAAGCATGTTGGTCGCCTGTGCTTCATTTGCCCAACAAAGAGATTACGCTATAAAGGAGATAAATTTTAGCCAGGTACATCTTTCTGATAAATTCTGGTTACCCCGAATTGAAATTAACAGGACGGTTACCATTCCTGCTTCGTTTGAGCGTTGCGAAAATACAGGCCGTGTAAAAAACTTTGTAAT
>JANOHQ010000051.1:0-4167 GCA_031406595.1 Chitinophagaceae bacterium | reverse complement strand
CAAAGCAAGTGAATGGTTTGCTTTAGCAGTTTACTGAGGCAGCTCAATTTATTTTTGATTAACCTTGATATCATTATATTGCAACAAAAAAAGGTACTCATGAAAACATTGTTGCTTGCCATTGCATTATTAACCCAGTTAGGTCTATTCGCCCAGGATAAGTATTGGCAGCAGGAACTGACCAGTTTAAGCGGGTAGTGGCTGCACCCACTGTTCCAACAGTTGTCCAGCTACCTCCATTGTTCAAAGAATATTCTACTGTTTGATTAGCTGTTACACCTGAATTATCCCAGGTAATAGCCTGTGTGCCACTTGGGTTGAAGGATTCGCTACCGTTGGGATAAGTTACTTCAATAAAAGGGGTATTAATATCCCATGTCAGTGCATAAGCCTGATTGGGTCCTGTGGTTACGGCTTCACCATTCACCCGTAATGTATAAGTACCGGGAGCAGGGTTCATCACTGTTACCTGCTCTATATTACTGATATTATCATCAGCCTGTGTTGCAGCGGTAGCAGGGCTGTTTGGATTTAAAATCCAGGGAAGATGAGTATTAGCTCCTTCGATTACCCGGAGATCGAGGTTGTTCACCAGCGCAATAGCGGCATTGGCAGCGGCGGCCGGATCATTCCAGGTAAGCATTACCCGTAAGCGGGAGGCACCGGCAGGAACGGTAATGGTGATATCGTTGTTAACACCTGTTGCAACGGTGTTCAATGCATAACGGTTCTCTTCCAGTACCCTTACGGCCTGGAGTGAGTTAATGCGGCCGAAACCAAAACGGTAGTCGGGCCCAACGTTGCCGAGGTCATGAGCCGTATTACACGCAATATTTTTAATTAAGGCAGAAGGAGGAAGAACATTTCCATTCAATTGCTTGTAAGCCTGCGCCAGTAATGTGGTAGTACCAGCGATACCCGGTGTGGCCATCGAAGTACCGGATAGTGTAGCATAGCTATTGAGTGCAGGGAAGTTGGTAGAAAAAACAGCATCACCCACGGCACATATCTCCGGTTTTACCCTTCCGTCATTGGCAGGTCCGAAGCTGCTATAACTGGTCATAGCATCGGCAGAGGTAACTGCACCAACCACGATATTATTTTTTGCGCATTTACCGGTCCCGGTAATTGAAAAGAATCCGCTGCTGGCTCCGCAACTGCCCTGTGCGTTACCGGCAGAATGACAATGCAGGTGAGAGGTATTTGTATTCAGGTTAAGATCGGCATTTCTTGCACGTAGACTATAAGAAGTAGCCAACCCCCCGATAACACATTGTACTCCTAAACCATCATGATAGGAGTGGTTACTGGCGATCATGCCAAGCGCCGGAATTACAACGGCCATCTGTGCCAGGTTATTATCAAAATGCCCGCCGCCACCCGGCCCGTCATAGCCGTTATAAGAATATAATGTTGCATTAGGCGCCATACCTCTTGCCAGCGGATTGATCAATCCCCTGCCAGCGATGGTGCCGGAAAGATGCGTACCATGCTGGCCCGCTCCACCGGCATCTGCATTGATCATGCGGCCGGCAGGTGAAAAATCAAGATGTTGGCTGCAGTTCTCATCAAATGCGCCAACCACCATTCCGTCTCCTTTCAGGTTCTTTACACCCTGTAGTATGTTCACACGGTGAGAAATAACGCCGGGTTGGTTCTCCGGCACATTGGGAGGTGAAATAAATTCAACCCATTGTACAAATGGCAAAGCCACCAGTTCGGGCATTTTTTCCTGTGCCACACGAACGGTATACATTCTGAACATCGGGTATTCTGCAATCAGCTCTGCTCCCAAAGCAGTCAGTGACGGAAGTATTTTTGCCGCTGTTATTTTATCATACGGCACTATGTCCACATCTGCATAACCTGCTTTCTTTGCCGCATAAGCCGGAATTTTCTTTGCTAAAATATCCGGGATAGTTTTTTGCGCAGGCGTGAACTGGAATATACCGCGGATGTTGAAAGATTGAAGAACAGCCGGGTTGATTGCAGACGAAACAACTGCTGTATAAGCAAGATGCGGAATATAGTCTCCCAATTCAATTCCCGCAGCTTTCATTCTTGCTTTCGCCGCTTCGTTGGGCAATGAATTAAACTGGATGGTGACATAGTGTTTGCTGTCAAACAAACTTTTTTCAAAAAGAGCAGAGCTTTTTGAAAGGCTATTTACATTCTCAACCGGGATAAATTTTCCGGAGTTGAGTACGATGTTATAATCTTTATTCGCCTGGGCAAATAAAAGACCAGGGAATAAAACAAAAACGAACAGCTTTGTGATTCGGGTAAAATTTCTTTTCATGAAAGTTAGTTTTGTGATGAATAGGCAGATGGAACGGTATGGAAAAGTACGGATATTTTTTATACAAAATGCCGGGACCCGCCACAATCAAACGTTTGCGGGCCAGGAGTTGATAAAACAATGAAAGCCTTACCTTTAGCTCGAACAAACCAACCCGTTATGTCATTTGAATGGAAAGGAGTTTTCCCAGCGTTAACCACAAAATTTACTGATTCCGATGAACTTGACCTGCCCCTGTTCGAAGCCAACCTCCGTGTCCAGCTTAAGGCCGGGGTGGAAGGGCTTATTCTCGGGGGTACATTGGGAGAAGCCAGTGTACTCACTACGGATGAAAAGGAAAGGCTGGTAAAATTTGCCATAGAAAAAGCGGGGGCGAAGGTTCCCGTAGTGATCAATATCGCAGAAGGCAGTACAAAGGAAGCCTTGAAACAGGCGGCCCTGGCCAGGTCCTGGGGCGCAAAAGGGTTGATGGTATTACCACCCATGCGGTATAAAACCGATCACCGGGAGACCGTGACCTACTTTAAAACCATTGCTGATTCCACCGATCTGCCAGTGATGATCTATAATAACCCGGTCGACTACAAGATCGAAGTAACACTGGATATGTTTGATGACTTGCAAACTTGCAAGAATATCACCGCGGTCAAGGAAAGCACAAGAGACGTGACGAATGTGACCAGGATGCGCAACCGTTTTGGCGACAGGTATGCGATCTTATGTGGGGTGGATACGCTGGCGATGGAAGAACTATGTTTGGGTGCCGATGGTTGGGTGGCCGGGTTGGTTTGTGCATTCCCTGCTGAAACGGTAGCTATTTATAAATTGGTGAAAGCGGGCAGGATCGCGGAAGCGACAAGCATTTATCGTTGGTTTATGCCCTTGCTCGAACTCGATATTCATCCAAAACTGGTGCAGTATATCAAACTTGCCGAAAAGCAGGCTGGTATTGGCAGTGAGTACGTTCGTGCGCCCCGGTTGGTATTGGAAGGAGAAGAAAGGGAGCGGATCTTGCAGGTGATTGATGATGGAATTAGAAAAAGGCCGGATTTGTAAGATATAAATTAAAAGATAATAGTGAAAAGCTCAAAGCCCAAACAACAAAATTCAAACATCAAACATCAAATGACCTATACCGACACAACCATAGACGAGATCAAAGCATGGCCACAGGCTTCAGCCCAGGGAATTAATGATGCAATCTTCCTTCATGGGCTTTAGCCCATTAAAATATATTTTATGTTTAAAGATATTACAATAGAAGAGGTCAATGCGGTTATGAACAGCGCATGGAAAGCCTTCCATCTCTACCGCAATTTTTCATTGAAGCAGCGGGCGGATTTCATGCGTGCGATAGGGAAAGAGTTAGATAAGCTCGGAGATGAGTTATTAAAAACAGCCGGTGAGGAAACGCACCTTCCCGAAGCAAGACTGAGAAATGAACGAGCGAGGACCATCTACCAGCTAAACAGTTATGCCGATGCTTGTGAGCAGGGCAACTGGCTGGAAGCAAGGATCGACACGGCCATACCTGATAAGGCCCCGCCTAAACCCGATATCCGGAAAATGCTGGTACCGCTGGGACCTGTCGTTGTTTTTGGTGCCGCTAATTTTCCTTTTGCCTATTCTACAGCAGGAGGGGATACGGCTACGGCATTCGCGGCGGGCTGCCCGGTGATCGTAAAAGCACACCCTGCGCATGCACAAACCAGTGAACTGGTTGCCGGTGCGATCAGCAAAGCTGCCGTCGATTGTAATATGCCATCGGGAATATTTTCTCATGTTCATGGCGCTTCTTTTGAAGTGGGAAAAGCACTTGTTGAACACCGTTATACAAAAGCAGTTGGCTTCACCGGTTCTTTTACCGG
>JANOHQ010000208.1:0-1563 GCA_031406595.1 Chitinophagaceae bacterium | reverse complement strand
GTGGAGAAAGATCCGGTTTCCAGGGCCATGTTTGATGCTTATACCAATGGGGTCAATGCCTATATCTCTACGTTGAAAGAGTCAACACTCCCGGTCGAATACAAACTGCTGAATATAAAACCGGAGAAATGGACCAATCTCCGCACCGCCTTATTATTAAAGATGATGGCTAAAATGCTATCCTCTGGTACGGAAAATGACATGGCCAATACCAATGCTCAGTCTATTTTTATACCAGACGAATTGAAAATGATCTATCCGCAGGTCTCCGATTCACTGGTGCCGATCGTACCAAAGGGAACTATTTTTGATAAACCCGGGATCGTTCCTGTTCAACCTGTTAATGCCGACTCCTTATACCTGAACAGGAAAACAACGATCGCGGCACAGGAAATATCAAAGCCGGATATCAATAACGGGAGTAATAACTGGGTAGTGGCGGGAACCAAAACGCAAAGCGGGGCACCAATCCTTTGTAATGACCCGCACCTGGAATTATCATTACCCTCTATCTGGTACGAGATGCAATTGCAAACACCTTCTTCCAATGTGTACGGGGTTTCATTACCGGGCAGTCCTTTTGTGATCATTGGGTTCAACGACAGCATCGCCTGGGGTGTTACCAACGCACAACGCGATGTAAAAGATTATTATGAAGTAAAATTCAAAGACCAGTCAAAAAAGGAATATTGGTTCAATGGTCAATGGCAACCAACTACACAAAGAGTAGAAACAATAAAAGTAAAAGGCGGGAAGACCGTTTACGACACAGTGGCTTATACTGCTTTCGGGCCGGTATTATTTGATGAAAGTTTTTCTAACGAAATGTCGGACAAAAGAAACCTGGCCGTTCGCTGGGTGGCACATGACCCGAGTAACGAGGCGATGACTTTTTACAGGTTGAACCGGGCGAAGAATTATGATGACTATGTGTCTGCGATCGCAACATTTGTATGCCCGGGTCAAAATTTCGTATTTGCTTCCAAAAGCGGCGACATTGCGATCTGGCAGCAGGGAAAATTTCCAGCCCGCTGGGACCGGCAGGGTCTGTATATAATGCCCGGGGAAGACAGCAGTTATATGTGGCAGGGATTTATTCCCCAGCCGGAGAATCCGCATGCAAAAAATCCAGAGCGGGGTTTTCTTGAAAGCGCTAACCAGCGGCCCGTTGATTCTACTTACCCCTATTTTATTCCCGGAAGCTATATCACACCCCGGGGTGTTACGATCGAAAAATATCTCCTGAACATGACGGGCATTGTTCCGGCAGATATGATGCAACTGCAGAATAATTATTTCAATTCGCTGGCGGAAGATGCAAGAAGCACACTGCTGCAATATGTAAAAGAGAGTGAATTGAATGGCACGGAGAAAAAATATCTTGATATCGCCCGGAGCTGGAATTTACTGGCTTCACCCGATTCAAAAGGCCAGACCGTTTTTGCCTGCTGGTGGGATAGCCTGGAATCCTGTATCTGGAAAGATGAGTTATCAAGGACAAAACCCGCTTCACCCATGCCGGAAAAGCAAACCACGATGGAACTGCTGAAAAAAGATTCGGCC
>JANOHQ010000009.1:0-5140 GCA_031406595.1 Chitinophagaceae bacterium | reverse complement strand
CAATTCCATCCTGGCCAATCGGGCCGTAGAACCGTTTGCCATACCACCAGATATAGGCGCTAAAATTGGCTTTTGTCAAACACTCATGGATCTCAACAGCCGTAGTAATATTTGCGGTATAGTAAACGTTTGTATCCAGGTGTTCTGTCATCCATACCTCCTTATTCAGGGTTTTTGCAACAGGGTTTTCAATTACGCCTCCACCGTAAATGTGCGTACCTACTATATCAAGATTTGCTGCGGCGGCATTATCAGTAAGTATTGTATTGACATACGTCTGGTTATTGTTAACCAACTCCGGGGCCATCAGCCGGGCACTGGTAATTAAATGACCATGGTTCTTTAGAAAATCTCTCATTTCAGCAGCGGTCCATACACAGCCTTCATAGGAAGGGTTCCAGTCCGGTTCGTTTTGAACCGATATTGCATATACGGGTGCGCCATTGGCTGACATATAATTGGCAAAATCATTTAAATATCTTGCATAAGCTGCCCCGCTATCGGCGACCAGCGAACCACCGGTCAGGCTGTTATTGGTCTTCATACTGGGGGGAGGGCTCCACGGAGTAGCCAGTATTCTTGCACCCCGGTCAGCAGCCCATTTTGCATGGTTCAATTCCACAGACCGCCATGAATTATCAGAAGCCAGTCTGATCCGGAGGATGGATAAGCCAACCTGGCCATTGCCGGAACTGAAAAGCCGGTCAAACTCCTCGCTTGTATACACAGATGTATTGGGTGGCGCAAATACAGTTGCACAACCAAAACCCTGGATCACCTGGTTATTTTCAGCCGCCCGAATTGTTATCTCGGCTTCCACCGTAGTTGTTGTATTGCCTGGATTGTCATTGCCCTTTTGCTTGGAGCAGGAAACAAGAAAAACAGCCAGGGTCAGTAGCAAGAACGCTGAACATGTATGAAAAATTGATTGCTTCATCTTTTAAACACAAATTGCTTTAGCCTATTTGCTTTTGATTTCTATAATTCCTGTTGTTAATCCCGGTGTTGTTGCAGTAATTCTTATTACTCCGGGTTTCCCTTTTTGAGAACGCACAATCGCCAATAATAACCCGAAGTAAGCTGCCCGCTCTTTTGCTTCAAATGAAACCAGGTTAGCGGGATCACCATTGTCAGTTGCCAAAATTTCACCTGGCCCCTCAATACTAAAAATTACTTTGTTGTTTGCATCCGGAACAATTAATCCATTATTATCTGCCACGGCTACTGTAATAAATGAAAGGTCTTCCCCATCAGCATGTATTGAATTCCTGTCAGCACTGATCTTCAACAGGGCTGCTTTGCCGGTTGTTCTTATTGTTTCCACTGCCCATTGCTTACTATTCTTATAACTAATGACTTTCAACACACCGGGTTCATATTTAACAGAATCCCACCTCAGCCTGTATTCATAGGCACTCTTTTTCTTTTTGCCCCATGAACGGCCATTTAAAAAAAGTTCTGCCTCATCACCTGATGTAAAAACATGTACAGGGGTTATTTGGCCGGCACGATCAGGCCAGTTCCAGTGTGGAAGGATATGCGCCATCGGTAAATCAGGTCGCCAGCGTGATTGATAGAGATAAAACCGGTCTTTCTTAAATCCCGCCAGGTCTATTATACCTGAATAGGAACTCCGTGCCGAATAGTACGGCGTAGGCTCACCAAGGTAATCCCAACCCGACCAGACAAATTCACCTGCCACATACGAATGCTTGTCCTGCGAGGCAAAAACTTTGTCGGGGGATGCTCCAAACTGGGCCGTATATAATTCATAAGCGCTTACATACTTTTTCCGGGGATCACCCCCGGTACTGTCGCTAATAGGGGCGCTCACTCCATCAAATACAGGGAATAGGTAACTACCACGTGTACTGAGTGCAGAAGAAGTTTCGGTGCTCACAATTAGTTTGCCTGGAAATTGTTTTTGAAATGCCGGATAGAGAGGCGGGGTCTTAATTCCTCTCAGGTGTGCATAAGCCGGTGCGTCGCGTATTCCTTCTCCCTGGTAATTCAAGCTTATTATGTCCATCACCATGGGAAACGGCATATTCGGCTTCGCATAATTCATTGCCGCTGTCGCAGGTCTTGTATTATCTTCTTCCAAAACAATGTCGTGCAGTTTTTTTGCCAATAGCGCACCTGTGTCGGCTGTATATTGTTCACCCACTTCATTACCAAAACTCCATGCTATAATTGACGGATGATTCCTGTCCCTTCTTATAAACGCCCTTGTATCCGCTTCGTACCAGTCGGGGAAGATTAAATGAAAATCGAGTGGTGTCTTCCCTCTTTCCCAACAATCAAATATTTCATCAATTACAAGAAAACCCATACGATCTGTAAGATCCAATAATTCGGGTGCTGGGGGATTGTGTGCCATACGAACGGCATTGCAACCCATTTCACGCAAAATTTCCAACTGTCTTTCTGCAGCCCTGGCATTAAATGCAGCACCCAACGCACCCAGGTCATGATGCTGGTTTACCCCCTGCATACGTACCGGTTCACCGTTAACAGATAAACCTTTAACGGGATCAAAATCCAGGGAACGAATGCCGAAACGGGTTTCATATTCATCTACCGGGGTCCCATTGACGTGCAGGCGGGTGACCGCCACATATAAGTTTGGCCGTTGAGCAGGAGGCGGCCCCCACAACAATGGTTTTTTTATGACCACTGAGTTTTCAACCTTCCATTTTTTACCCGCTGCCACGGTTACAACTGATTTAGGGAAAGCAGCAATTTTTGCCCCCGTTTTTTGCAGCTTATTATTTAAGACATACACTTCTGTAACGAGTTCCACTTGCTGATCGCTACCTGACCTGTTTTCGATATCAACAGCAAGATCAATGGTAGCCGATGCAGCAGAAACATTTTTTGAACTCACCGATGTGCCCCATTGTGCCACATGTACAGGGCCTAGTTTTGTAAGCCAGACATTACGGTAAATACCGCCACCCGGATACCAGCGCGATGAATTATTTGGATTGTCCAATCGTATCGCCAATTGATTATCGACACCAGTTTTCAGGTAAGGAGTAAGGTCAAGCCGAAATGAATTATAGCCATAGGGCCAACCTCCAACGAGATTTCCATTCAACCAAACCATTGCATATGACATGGCCCCATCCATATCCAGGTAAATAAATTTGCCCTCATCCGTTGCGGGAATGTTCAATTTTTTGCGATACCAGGCTACACCCTGGCTCGGAAGGCGGCCCATGCCACCACCGACGACCGCTTTATCACCCTCATAAAAAGGCCCTTTTATTGCCCAATCATGTGGCAGGTTCACCTGTTCCCAGGCATTGTCATTAAAATCCTTCTGTACAAAAGGGAAATCACTGCCGGGGTTTTCTTCCGGGCGCTGATGATGCTTTGCAGGGTCTTTGATGAAATCGTTGGCTGTGGGCAGTATCCATTTTTTTAAACCCTGCCCGGAAGATGCAGCCCGGATGGTATCCGTGGGTTTTGAATCCGCTATTATATTATCGTTCCTGTTGGCAAGCCGGGGGCGTTCATCATAGATCAATTTGTCAGGCTCAGCATCATACCGCATAAACTTCCAACCCTCATTGATACGAATGCGTTCCCGGTAGTGCGACGTGGAGGCATTTTTTTGATTTCCCGGACCTATAACTGGTTGCGAGACATTACAACCCAGAACCATCAATGAAATCAACAGGAGGATGAAGCAAATTTTGCCTGGTGAAAACCGAATGGAGGTAGTATGTGGGTAAACACGCATTAATCTTAGTTTTTTCAATTCCCAACACTATTTTCAACGCCCTGGATGACTCCGCTGTTTTGCAGCAAATTTGAAAACAACATTGCGTCAAAAGACGATTAAAACTACCTGTTCACCAGCATTAGTTTCAAGAGGGATTTGTTTAAAAATGGAGAGGTGATTCATCACCTCTCCTGGAAACTGATTGCTTATGTACTAACTTAATTTGTTTATGATTGAAAAAATAGTTTACAGATTAATACCCCGGGTTTTGTGCAAGTACTGCTGTGTTATTTCTTTCAATCTCAGACTGGGGTATTGGCCAAAGATTATATTTGGTCAGGGCAGCACTGGCATAGAATGGATTACATAATATAATCCTGTCATACCATTTTCCCAACCGCATTAAAGTAAGCATTCTTTTTTCCTCTACACCCAGTTCCCTTATTCTTTCATCCAGGATATAATTAATATCGACAGCAACTGCAGGTGAAGCTCCGGACCTGGCTCTCACAACATTAACATCAGCAACCGCTAACGCGGCATTCCCGGCACCCAAATGAGCTTCCGCCCTTAACAAATGGGTTTCTGCCAACCTGAACGCATACTGATCCTGGTAAGTAAATCCCGCACCGCCCTTTAATGCATTTGGATAAGGTGCAGGGTTTACAAAAAGATTGGCAGGATGGCCACCCGGCTCTGTACATTTTGTCTGGTAAGGGTATAAGGCCCTGCTGGGTACGCCTGAAGTTAGTGTAGCGCCACTAGTACCCCTTGTTCCTGCTGGCAGGTTATGAAAATCAAGATCTGTATTATAAAGGGGGCTCGCCGTGTTAGTGACCTTGAATCTTCTTACAAAGTTGTGATTGGCATTTCTGATATCATTTACCGGGTCAGCGCTATAGGCGTTATTTATAAAATATAGGGAAGGGGCCCAAAAACCTACACCTCTACCACCGCAAGAATAATTACTGGCCGGCCACATAAAGCAAGGCGTATTATTAACCGTTACATCGCGGACCAGTGGCGCATGAACTCTCTCCAGCGAATAACCATCACCACTTGCGAAACTGGAAGTAGAAATAGCAGCACCACCTGGTACATCGGTCTCGATCTGGATGACCCATATTGACTCAGTATTGCCGGAGCCATTTTTCCTGTTCTGATTGCTTTTGCGGAACAGATCCCAATATACATCGCCGGGGATCTCCGTTCTGCGTGACCCAAACCTGGTGGTCATTAGTGCCATACCCGGGCTGGTAATTACTGCTGATGCAGCCGTAACTGCATTTGCATATTGCCCGTCGGCAAGATACACTTCGGCCAGCAGGTGATTGGCCGCCTGGCTGGTAATTTCTCCATCCTTTAATGAACCAGCAGTGATTGCAGGTAAATTAGCCGCGGCAAAAGTCA
>JANOHQ010000024.1:0-6422 GCA_031406595.1 Chitinophagaceae bacterium | reverse complement strand
CGGAAGTTTGCTGTAGATGTATTAAAACTTTGTGGACAAAATGCCCAATAGAAGAAGTGGGAACATCATTGGAAACCAATCAGGTCGTTCTGCTTCTTCTGTCGCTCCTAATTACCGGGCTGCGTGTCGCGGAAGATCTCCTGCAGAATTCATAGCAAAGATTGGCGTTGTTGAAGAAGAGGCAGATGAATAGTAGTGTCTCAGTTCGAAATTATTTTGAACCACAGTAGGAGCATAGATTTCACATAGAACCCTATGTGTTTGGCTATGTTTCTATTGTGCCTATGTGGTTCAGTAATCTTTATTTAAACGGCTAATTTCAAAATGAGACACTACCAGATGAATCAACATTTTGGCTGGCTATTCTACCCGATACCCAAAATGCAACTATACAGGATGTTGAACCGCTTTTAAAAGAAGCAAGAGAACTAATTGCCATCTTTACTGCTTCTAATAAAACGGCTAAGCAAAACAAAGGGAAATGAGCCATAAAACAAATTTCCCAATTTCCCAATCGGCAATTCCAAAATTCCCCTATTCACCTGGTCATCAACTCCCGCAAACGAATGATGACAGCATAACGTGTAGGCGCATCGAGTTTGAGGTAGATATTTTTCAGGTGGGTCTTTACGGTATTGACAGAAAGAAATATCCTTTCGGCGATCTGGTTATTGGTGATCCCTTCATACATCAGTTGCAGGATATCAAATTCCCTTTCACTGAGCGGTGATAATAAATGACGGTTGATCTTTTCCAGCCTCAGAACCGGCAGTTGACGGTTAGGGTCAGCCGCATGGTTACTGATAGCGATCTCGAGGGATGCCAGCAGTGTTTTTTCGTTAAAGGGTTTTACGATATAACCACTGGGGTTGACCTGTTTGGCCCGTTGCAATGTTTCCTTATCGGAATACGATGTAAGAAATAAAAAAGGAAGATCATACTGCTGGTTGATACGCCGGGCAATATCGATCCCATCTTCTTCACTTTCCAGGTTCACATCCAGTATGGCCGCATCCGGGGTATTATTTTTCAGCTGGTCGTTTGCTTCACCACTGTCATAGGCGATCCCGCTAACCTCGAAATCATTATTGTCGAGGTACATCGAGATATTCTCGGCGATCACCGGTTCATCTTCCACGATCAGTATACGTAGTTTGCTCATGCCAATTGGTATTTAGTGATCTGCATCTCCACTACCGCCCCGTTATCATTGTAGACATCCAGCTTCGCCTTCAATTTTTGTGCAAAAGCCCGTATCATTTTCATCCCGAATGATTTTCCATCTTTTGAATTCAACCCTTCCGGGTACCCGCTGCCGTTGTCACTTACTTTGAGCAATAAGTGATGGGTTTCATCGCGGAGTATGATCCTCAACTCCCCGTCCCTGCCATCTTTAAATGCATACTTCAGGGAATTACTGACCAGTTCATTCAGTACCAGCCCCAGTGGGATCATGGTATCCACATCCAGGCTCAGGTCATCGATCTGTGTTTTGATCACCAGTTTATCATTGGTGATATTATAGGAGTCGCAAAGACTTTGGAGCAGGTTACTAATGTACTCTTTCGCTTTGATGCCCTTGATATTTCCTTCATTGTAGAGGTTCTGGTGGATCAGGGCCATGCTTTGCACACGGTTCTTTCCTTCCTTCACAGCTTCGCTGGCCTGGTTATCAGTAATAGTCATGCTTTGCAGATCCAGCAGGCTGCTGATCACCTGCAAATTATTTTTCACACGGTGATGGATCTCTTTCATTAGTACCTGCAGGTCGTCCGATTGTTTCTGGATAATAAAGCTCTTGGACTTTTGCCTCCTGTACTGAACCAATATAACCCCTGCAGCCAGCAAGAATAAAGCGGCTCCTCCCATCAGTACCCGGCGAAGTTTTTTTTCCCTGGCCAACTCTTCTGCCTTTAAGAAGTTCTCCCGGCCAAGCGCGGCATTTAAAGCAGCCTCCTTTTTCTTTTCACCCGCAACGGAAGAACTAAAAGCCTGCTCTTTTTTTACGATGGAATCCATCAGCAGGTTCTCCCGCGTAAGTGCATCCCGTTGCAACAGTTCTTTCTGTAATAATAAAGCAGCTAGTTTTTTATCTGATATCAGTAAGGCAATTTCTTTTTCCCGTAACCCGTTCTGCATCGTCAGCAATTCAATTTCCTTTTGTTTTTTCTCCGATTCATACTTTTTCTCCAGGTTGTAAAACTGGTCCCTGTTCTGCAATACCAGCATGCTTTCCTTTAATGTAAACAGCGAATCGGCCAGTGTCACGGCTTCGCTGTATTTCCCGGCTTTCTGGAGAAGTCCGTACTTAATTTTTTTTATCGCATAGATGGCAAAGGTGCTGCCGGTTTTGGCGGCTAACTTTTCACTTTCACCCGCATGCACGATGGCCTGCGCATAATCCTTCTTCTTCTCATAATAACGGATGATAAAACCATTGGCGATCATTGCATGGTTATATTTCCCTTCATTTAAACTGCTTTCCTTCACCGCTTTCATGAACTCCAGGCTATTCTCCATTTTGCCGTCTGTCAGACCCATGATCAGGTCATGCAGGGGGTCCACAAAATTCTTCCGTTTCCGGTCCTCCATCAGTTCATTGTATTCCGCTATAAGTCCCCCGGCATTAGCGGGTTTATTATGGCCCATATACAAATTAATAAAGAGGGTCAATACATACCCGTGATCGGGTTTGTTCTCTCTCTTTACCGTAAGACTGTATGCTTTCAGCAGATATTTTTCTGCTTTGGCAAAATCGTCTGTCTGGTTGAAGAGCTCACTCATAGAGATATAGACGGCCCAGTTGCGGTAGGGATCTTTAACGGAATTATAATCTTCTGCTTCTTTGAAATAATAAATAGCAGAATCCTTTTTCCCCGAGAAATTAAAAACGTTGGCCCGTAGCTGGATGGCCGATATTTTGACGTCATAATGATCAATAAGCGCCACGTAGGGCCATGCCATGTCCAGGTGTTTTAAAGCCGCTTCATAATTTGCCGAGAAGGAGTACAGGTGGGCAAAATCCACATAGCATCTTGCAATGATGGCATGATTACCCGATTGTTTGGCAAGCTCAAGGGCTTTCTCCAGGAAAAGCTGCGAACTGTCCCGTTTACCTTTTAGCATATATCGCCTTCCCAGCAGGTCGAGCGAATCTGCTTTTAAATGATCCGGGGAATTGCTGTTTAGTATGCGGGCCATGTCCTGCGCGGAGACTGTATCCAGGGAAATACAGAGAAAAAAAATGATATTGAAGCGTAGCAGCATAGTTACCCCTAAAGTAATTAAAAACTAAAAGTGAATAAATAAATAGTTGTTTTAAGCACAAACTTGTTCCTTTTTTGAAGAAACCCTGAATTAAAAGAGCTATTATCTATTAGTTCTTATCTTTTATCTTATTTATTTTACCGCGTAAATCTAACCTGCTTTGAACAGCTGTCTTCACCCGGCCGGGTGATTTTGGTACCCGTCAGAAAACAGGATAGCTTATATTCGCAGTCCCGGAAATGTGAAAATTGATCTCCCAAACTACCATACAACAGATCCTTGGCCGGCTTGATATCATTGACGTTATCGGCGGGTTTGTCAAGTTGAAAAAAAGAGGTTCCAACTACCTCGGGCTTTGTCCTTTTCATAATGAAAAGACTCCCTCGTTTACGGTGTCACCGGCTAAAGAACTCTACAAGTGTTTTGGTTGCGGGAAAGCAGGCAATACGATCAGCTTTATCATGGAGCATGAGAAGTACAGCTATGTGGAAGCGCTGAAATGGCTGGCCAATAAATACGGGATCGAGATCGAAGAAACCTTCCAGAATGATGAACAACGACAACAAATGCAGGTCGCAGAAAGCTTGCATATCATCAATGCTTTTGCCCAGCAGTTTTTTTCCAGGTCACTATTGGAAACAGAAGAGGGACAGGATATTGGTTTAAGCTACCTGAAAGAACGCGGTTTCCGGGAAGATATCATCAGGAAATTTCAACTGGGTTACTCACCGGAGCAACGGGATGCTTTTACCAAAGAAGCGCTGGCCAAACAATACACGCCTGAATTGCTGATCAAATCCGGGTTGGTCGCTAACCGCAACGACCAGTTGATGGATAATTACCGGGGCCGTATCATCTTCCCGGTACATAACCATAGCGGCAAGGTACTTGGATTTGGTGCCAGGATCTTAAAAAGCAATGACAAGGCTCCCAAGTATATCAATACACCGGAGAATGAGATCTATATAAAAAGTAAAATTCTCTATGGCTCTTACCAGGCCCGGCAGTCTATCGATAAAGCAGATGAATGTTTACTGGTAGAAGGCTACACAGATGTGGTCTCCCTGCACCAGGCAGGCATAGAGAACGTGGTTGCATCAGGCGGTACTTCGTTAACCCCGGATCAACTGCGGCTGGTCAGGAAGTATACAAATAACCTCACCATCATCTATGATGGCGATGCAGCCGGTATAAAAGCGGCATTACGGGGGCTTGATCTTGCCCTGGAAGAAGGATTGAATGTAAAACTGGTACTGATCCCCGACAAGGAAGACCCTGATAGTTATGTAAACAAAGTAGGGGCTTCCACTTTCAGGGATTTTATACAACAAAACAAGAAGGATGTCATTCTCTTCCAGCTCGAAGTGGCGTTGAAAGATGCGGGCGGTGACCCTATGAAAAAAGCCGAAGTGGTGAACAGGGCTGCAGAGACCATTTCAAAGATCAATAAGGTAGAGGATTTTACCAAACAACAGGATTATATCAAGCAATGCTCCGAGATACTGAAGATCGAGGAAAGCGGGATGCACGCATTGGTCAATAAATTTATCCGTGACCGGATCACCACCCAGGAACGGAAACAACCTTTTGAAGACGCGGCCCGGGCAGAAGAGAATGCGCTGAAAGGCCAGGCCACCGACTACGATGATGCTACCTTCAATTTATTGTTCAAGGATGATCTCCAGGAACGGGAAGTAGCCAGGATATTATTGGAGTATGGTATCCGGAAATATGATGACTCGAAACTGGTAGCGGAATACATACTGGAGGAGATGATGGATGAAAGCCTGCTCGACAATACGGATGTCATCCGGCTGATCGCTGTCTTTAAAGAATTACTGAAAACTGATCCGCAAACGGCCACCCGTAATTATTTTATCTATCATCCCGATACAAAGCTCAGCACCCTTGCTGTTTCCCTATTGAATTTCCCTTACGAAGAAAGCGAGCACTGGAAAAAGGAATTCAGCCAGTCCGAAGGTTACCAGAAGAATTTGTTTGAACAGAGTTACGAAGATTTTATCAGGACGCTTGCGCCGGACAACGAGGAGAGACTGATGACTTTTCTCAAAATGACTGAAGACAAGACCAATGACTCGGTGGAATCAGCCATCAATTATCTCAAACTCCGTAAGGTCAAAAGGATGTTACTGGAAAATCACCTGGATCTTGAAAAACAACATAGCCCTGAAGAATACAGTATGCTGCACCAGACCCATGACCACCTGAAAAGGATGGAAATGGAGCTGAGCAGGAAGATGGGCACTGTTATCCTGCGTTAATTTTCTCTATGAGCATATCGCTGTAAGAAACATCGATCAGCGCCTCCTCCCCGATCCTGAATGCGGCAAGGTAAAAATCACATTGTTCTTTCAGTTGTGCCTGTGACAGATCGGCAAGCATATTTCCTGCTTCTATTTCCACGAATGAACCGAGACCGGGGACTTCGTCAATATGGAATTTGACATTGTTGATATAATATATTTCTCTTTTCTTTTCCACCACTACTTTGATGCCGTTTGATTGAGCCAATACTTCTTTAAACCCCGTTGCATCTTCGATCTTCACGAGGTTAAAATGGGATTGCATGGGTCCTGCCTGGTTGTTTCGTTCATAATAAATGAGATTGTTCTCGATATTTCCTTCCCGGAGTTTTAATCGTCCACGGGATACATTAAAGTACGTATCGGTTTGATGGTCCGTTCCTTTTAGATCAGCACCGTTTGACAGTAAGTAGTTACGGACGAAGGAAGGATCGGCGCAACGGGCTTTTATTTCGACGTTGAGGAAAGACATGGTATAAGTTGTTTCATTATCTCTTTGAATTCTCCCTCTCTTTAAGGAGAGGGAGGCAGAGGGTGAGGTCGTCATTGCTCCGCCCGTAATCGAGGGGCGGACGGGGGCGAAAAAAAAGGTCCGCCTTTCAGCGAACCTAAATAAATTTTAGACAATAACCGGCTTCTTATTCTGCCATAGCAGTCATTTCCCTTTTACGGGAAAGTGCTACTTCACCATCTCTCACGTTCTCATCACCTTTTACAAAACGCATCGCACTCCATACATGGTCCAGTTCGACCCTTTCGATGCTTTCGTAGCCATCGTTGGTGAGCCTGTTCCAGCTGCGGTCGCGGTTTAGATCGGTAACAATTTTGGAG
>JANOHQ010000360.1:0-16514 GCA_031406595.1 Chitinophagaceae bacterium | reverse complement strand
GAACTTTGTGCAAACTTAGCGGAGGGCGGCACCACTCCATCACATGGGATGCTGATCAAGTGCCGGGAGAAATTTTCCTTACCGATCTTCCCGATCATACGTCCAAGGGGCGGAGATTTTTTATATGGGAAGGATGAGTTTGGGATCATGGCAAAAGATATTGATCTCTGTAAGGCGTTGGGATATGATGGCATCGTGGTGGGTATGCTGAATATAGATGGCACGATCGATATGATCCGTATGGCCGGCCTGGTAGAACAGGCTTACCCGATGAGTGTTACTTTTCACCGGGCCTTTGATCGTTGCAAGGATCCATTCACTGCGATGGAAGAACTGATCGGGATCGGCTGTGAAAGAATACTTACTTCAGGGCAACAACTGGCAGCGCCGGATGGAATTGACCTGATCGCTGAATTGAATAAGGTCGCTGATAACCGTATCATCATTATGCCAGGCAGTGGTGTTCGCAAAGAGAATATTAAAATGCTGGCAGAGAAAACGGGTTGCGTGGAATTTCATTCTTCCTTAAAGGGCAAGGACCGCAGCCGGATGGAATTCTTGCACCCTTCATTTACCGGATCGGGGGAGAGTTATATGAATAACTCGATCGAGGCGGAAGAGGTGAGGGGGTTGAGGGAAGCATTAAACTAAGAATGAAAAGTCTATTACTGATACTTGTTTTGTTTTTGCCAGTAATTTTTATTTCTTGTAAGCAAGATAAATCCGCGGCTAAACAAATCGAAGAGTTAAATAAATCAGATACATTCCTTATCGATAACCAAAAGCCGAAATATATTATCTCCGGATCTGAACAAGATTCATTGCATATCATCAGATTTAACTATTATGAGAAGTCGCTTGGGCTACGATCACTTAAAAACGGGTTTGATTCAATACAGTTACGTATAGATTATGGCTGTGTAATGGATGAAACCAGGATTGTCTCGCTTATAAACAACAATAATCAATGGAAAGCTGAGATTTCGTACTTGCGTGTTTCTTTAAACCCCAACTTTAACCAAGAAAGTAACCGGAACTATTGGGAAAAGTACGATTACTGGAGATTAGTGGAGTATAAGGATCCAATATCTGGGTGGGAAAAATTTATAGAAAAGCTTTTTGGGTTGGACGTCCTAAAATTGTCTACATATGACAGGCTTCCCGGTATCGATACGAATTACTACGCACCGACAGATGGTTGCGGGGTGGGAATAGAGATAGCTACGAAAAATGTGTATAGAAGATACAATTATGACAATCCAGATGATTACGCGGACAAATACAACGAAGCACGGAGAATTATTTCAATTTTGAAATTGCTTAATTACGAATTCGGAATTAAAGATTGGCCTGATCATATTGAACGACCTGAAAGGGAAAACGATACAATTGATCGCCCAATAAAGATCCAGGAAATTGAGTTGCAGGAAGTACTGCCCGAAAAGAAGAAGCCTAAAAAGAAATATTAGTGATTGCTGTCTCTACGCTGCCTGAACAACCACTCCATCATCATTGGGTCGCTATATGCAGCGATCCAGGAAAAATGACCTACTTCAGGGTATTGCGTATAACCCGGATGGGCGCCTGCTTTCATTAATGCTTCAACCATAGTAAGTGATAGAGCGGGTTTTACACCCGGATCTTCTGCGCCATGAAAGATCCAGGTAGGAATATGTTTGATTGCATTTACTTTCGATGAATCACCTCCGCCACAAACGGGTACTGCAGCCGCAAACATATTCGGATGTCTTCCGATAAGATCGAATGTTCCAAAACCTCCCATGGAAAGACCGGTGATGTATACCCGGTTTGTATCGACAGGCAATTTGTTTTTCAGTTCCTGTATGAGTGCGATCAAAAGCTCCATTGGTTTAGTGGGAGAGGCTGCCATTTTATTTCTGCCCGATAAAAGGCTCCAACTCATATTCGTTGGACATTGCGGTGCAATCACAAAAGAGGGATGCAATTTCATATTTTGATCAGTGGCGAAGTTCATGACACCCCATTTCAGTTGCGCCTCGTTGTCATTGCCCCTTTCACCTGAACCATGCAGGAAGATAACCAGTGGATATTTCCGCGTGGTATTATAATCCGGGGACAGTTGTCTGTATTTTAAACTGTCACCTTTGCTGTTAACATATTTCTCATAACTAAAAAGAGACGGTTGACAATACGCGGAATTGATCGAACCTTGTAATAAAAGGATCACGATGGCAAATAGTTTCAATGGTCTCATTGTTGGATTTTATAAGTCGTTTTACAAAGGAATGTTTTTTAGCGAACCTGTATTTTTCTTCTTTTCTTCAGCAAGATATATCGCTATCCGGTGTGTCCTCAACAGGTAAGAAGAGGTTTCCGTTTTACCGGCCAGTTGAAAACTGATGGCCTCTGAAGGTTTCCTTGGCATATGGCAATCTATACAGTTGTTTTTTATTACCGGTCCTAATGAATCGGCCACGGAACAAAAATTATGGGTTGCTTCGCTATGACAACTCATACATTTTTGAGAATAAAATACAAGGCCGTCGTTTGCATCTTTATGCGGATTGTGGCAGGTAGAGCAGGTCATTTTTTTACTGCCCAGGAAGCATTGGCTCTCCGACAACAGCCTGTATTGGTTTCCATGCACATCGAAATCATTCTTAACAGCCGCGTCCGGCGGCCTGCTCATAAAAAAATTAGCAAGCGTATCGCCTGGGCGAAATCTAAACCTCGACTCCAGTTTCAGTTTATCATTTCCCGAATGGCAAACAGCACACATATCCAGCTTCTGTTGTTGGTTTAACGACCTGATGGCAGTGATATATTTTGCCGTTTTTATTAGCGGATATTCTGTATGATAATTTACATGGTTGGCTGCCGGCCCGTGGCAGCGCTCGCAATCAATGCCATAGACCAGGGAGCTTTTTACCATCACTTCTGTTATTCCGGCTGTTGATGCATTTAATTCACTCCGCATATTTGAACTATGACATTCAAAGCAATCTTTCCCGATAAATCGTTTAAAGTCCGGGTGGGCAGCTGAAAAACCGGGACTGGTGGCCCAACTATTGACCGAAGCATAATAAGAAACAGGTAATTCGTATGTCTTATCATCCTGCCAGTATAACCAGGTTTGCGCATTTCTTAAACCGAATGTTATATCAAAACGGTAAGCTTGCTTTTCCCGGCCATTTATATAGAGCACCTGGTACAGCCCGCTGTCACGGTCTTCCATTACCAGTTTTGTACTGTCATTATAGTCAAATACATTTTGCCCCGTATTGAAATGGCCCTGAACATTTTCGTTAGAGGCCGCCATAGTTGCATTAAAGTGAGCACTGAGTAAAACAGAATCATAAATGGCCTGGTGGCATTGCCTGCAACTGGCGGCTCCGGCAAAAGATTCTCCCCGCTGATCATTGAATGGCTGGGTCTTATTTATACACTGCGATAAAAAAATAATGCTGAGACAAAGCACTGAAATGATGGATAAAGATTTCCTGTGTCTTTTCATCGGTTATATTTTCAGCCTCTTCATATACCCCGCATCCACTTCTGCACTTTTAATCGGTGTTGAATTGGGATAATGTTCCTGCTCCGCAATATAATATTGCATCCCTTGTTTCCTGGCTGTCTTTAGTATCGATGGATAATCAATACTACCCGTGCCGAGATCACAAGTGTCTTCTCTTTTAGTCGTTCCTTTTACACGGTCTTTGACATGACAAAGCCGGAAGCGGTTGGGATATTTTTTCAGCCAGGCTTCCGGATCATGCCCGGCCGTGACCACCCAGTAAATATCCATTTCAAAATCCACAAGGGAGGCATCGGTCTGTTGTATAAAGATATCCTGGGCCATCTGGCCATCGATGACCTTGAATTCCTGGTCATGATTATGGTAGGCGAATCGGATCCCTGCTTTTTTACAGATCTCTCCACATTGGTTAAATTGTGCGGCGATTTTTTTGCACTCATCCAGATCTTTTTGTGCATCCATCCAGGGACAAATCAGGTAACGAATGCCAATGGAAGCTGCTTCATTAACCTTTCTTTCAAAATCTTTATTGATATCGCAATGACTTGAAACAGCAGTCATGCCCAGTTCATCCATGTATTTTTTGAAACCCGCAGCGCCCATTCCCCAGAAAATACCCATTTCGCTGTGGTCGTAACTTTCAATTTGCTTATACCCAAAGGAAGCTAACTGTTTCAATACGCCTTTCGGATCCTTTGGCATATCGTCACGCAAACTGTAGAGCTGAAGCCCAAAGTCTCCTATGGATTTGCCGTCCGTTGATTTACTTTTTTCCGACATCGAATTGCAGGCCAGTGATCCCAATGCAAGTCCGGCGGTCAATTGCCCGCCTAACCGGATAAATTCTCTCCTTTTATAATTCATGTTTCAATTTTTAACCTCCAAGACCTACAATCACTTTATCTCCTTTTTTGTAATCGGTACAGGCGTCATATCTTCCCGGTACCGGCACATAATGCAGCGCTCTCCTCATCCCTTCCTCCGAACTGAAGTAACCCCATAACGTAAGTTGTTTCATAAGGGTGAAATAATGCGCCGGCATTTTCTCTTTCTCGAAACTTCTGTCACCCCTCGTTTTTGCCGCCGTTTCCTTTGTTTTCTGCAGGTTGTCGAATTCTGTTCTCTTTTTCTGAGTTTCTTTTGCTTCTTTGTCCAGGATCACCAGGAAATCATGCCGTTCTTCCGGAGTGCAATCCATGAAGGAATTTCCTTTTTGTTTTTTACAATCCTCATTTAATTTGTCAATTCCTTCGATAAAGGTCTTTTGGTCCATTTCGTCGTAGCAGTCAGTTACGATCGTTTTCATGAACTCGCCGATCTTCGCCGCTTTGGCACCGGGAGAACCGGTGGCAGGTAAAATGGTTTCGCCTACTTCATCCAGTAAAGCAATATTCCGGGTGCTGAAACCCAGGCCTGACTTGTCACCAGCGGTCTTACAGCCGGTCAAAAAAGCTTCAGCGCCTATTACCGCTCCACCCGTAAGCAGACCGATCATTTTTATAAGTTCCCTGCGATCCATATACTAGAAGTTTTTCGTTATTACTACTTTTTTATTTTGCCGGGAAGACGGGAAGTCGGAAAGCATAATTTGAAAACCCTATTCTTACCGCTTTACCGTCTTACCGGCTATTAATTCAATAGATCACTATCTGCTACTACAAGTTTCCTTTCTTCAACTCTGCTACCGCAAAATTTGCCGCCCTTGCCGTCAAAGCCATATAGGTAAGGGAAGGGTTTACACAGGAAGCAGATGCCATGCAGGCACCATCCGTTACAAATACATTAAGGCAATCCCAAACCTGGTTGTTGGCGTTCAGCACCGAGGTTTTCGGGTCACGGCCCATCCGTGCAGTTCCCATTTCATGAATTCCCATGCCGGGTGCATAGTCATTGTCTTCTCCCTTCACATTTTTAATTCCTGCTGCTTCCAGTATTTCTTTGGCATCATTGATCATGTCTATGCGCATTTTCTTCTCATTGTCCTTTAGCTGGCAGTCGATAGAGAGTACCGGCAGCCCCCATCTATCCTTTTTATTTTTATCCAGTGTGATCTTGTTGTCGTGGTAGGGAAGCATTTCACCAAAACCGGTCATACCGATACGCCAGTTGCCCGGTTCAGTGATCGCTTCTTTGAATGCGGCGCCGATGGCTAACTCGGCTACATCCTGGCCCCAGCCACGTCTGCTGGCGCTGCCCTGGTATCCAAATCCGCGGATATACTCTCTTTTTTCACCGGGCAGGTTCCGGAAACGGGGAATATAAAAACCTGTTGGACGGTGGCCATAATAGTATTTGTCGAGATAACCTTCCACATCTCCATTGGCACCGCAACGGAAATGGTGATCCATTAAATTATTTCCCAACTCCCCACTGCTGCTGCCCAACCCGTCGGGCCAGATTTCGGTAGCGGAGTTCATCAATACCCAGGTCGAATTCAACGAGGACGCATTCAGGAAAATGATGGGCGCCGTATATACATAAGTTTGATTGGTTTCCGCATCCAGTACTTCCACACCACTCGCTCTTTTTTTATCCTTATCGTACAGGATCTTTGTCACGATAGAGAAAGGCCGGAGGGTCAGGTTCTTCGTTGCCATCGCTGCGGGCAGGGTGGAGGATTGCGTACTGAAATAACTTCCGTATGAACAACCATTCGAACACATATTACGGTACTGGCAGGGCATCCTGTTTGGCAAGGCTTTGGTAATATTCGCACATCGGCCAATGATCAATCTTCTTTTGTCTTTATAAAAATCTTTGATCCTTGCGGCCACATCTTTCTCCACGCAGTTGAGTTCCATTGCTGGTAAAAATTTACCATCCGGTAATTGTGGCAATCCTTCCAGTGAACCGCTGATACCCGCAAACTCTTCCGCATAATCGTACCAGGGAGCGATATCCTTATAGCGAATGGGCCAGTCAACTGCGATGCCTTCCTTTGCGTTGGCTTCAAAATCAATTTCACTGTGCCGGTAGGATTGACGACCCCACATCAGTGAACGGCCGCCTACATGGTAACCAGTAAACCAATCAAAACGTTTTACCTCGGTGTAAGGATTATCCTTGTCGGGCGTCCAGAAGGAAAGATTTCTTTCATTCAGAGGATAATCTCTTTTCATCACGGGATTATCTTTGATCATTTGCTGGGTGCGGCTGCCGCGATGGGGATATTCCCAGGCAGGCAGGTTGGAATCGGTATAATCTTTTATGTGTTCGATATTATGCCCCCGCTCGAGCATGATCACTTTGAGTCCTTTTTCACAAAGCTCTTTGGCAGCCCAGCCGCCACTGATCCCGGAGCCGATGACGATGGCGTCGTAATTGTTATCTGGCATATTGCTATTTTGAAATTTTATCTTTCGTTGCCTCAGGATGACAATGGGAAATTTTGAAATTGCCCTATATTCTAAAATCTCTTACCATTACCGGAAATACCCTAAGGTTAAAAATATTTGCGCTGTAATAAAATTTCGAAATTTCACAATTTCGAAATTCCCCAGTATACTCAAACATCACAAATTTTAATCGCCTTCCCCAATGCCGCCAGCTTGTCTTCCTCTTTCTTCCCCGTTGGTATAAACTCTTGCGCTACATATCCTTTATAACCTGTTGCGGTAATAGCTTTCATAATAGCAGGGTAGTAAAGCTCCTGGCTTTCATCGATCTCGTGTCGTCCCGGAACCCCGGCAGTATGATAATGCCCGAAATAATGATGATTGTCCTGTATCGTACGGATCACATCCCCTTCGTTGATCTGCATATGATAGATATCGTAGAGTATCTTGAAATTTTCCGAACCGATGCGTTTGCATAATTCAACCGTCCAGGCGCTTTTGTCCGCCATATAATCTTTGTGATTGATCTTGCTGTTGAATACTTCAATCTGTATCGTCACGCCTTTTTGTTCTGCCAGGGTCATAACCTGTTTCAACCCTTCCACACAGTTCTTCATACCGGTCTCATCATCCATGCCATTGCGGTTGCCGCTGAAACAGATCAGGTTCTTATAGCCGGCTTTGGAGACCAGTTCAATATGTTCGGTGTAGTTCTTTACCAGTTGCGGATGGTACTGTTTATCGTTCCATCCTTTTACGAGACTGATCTCGGCACCGTTGCACATGCTGGAGTTAATACCGTGTTTTACCAGCGTGGGCCAGTCTTTGGGACCAACCAGGTCAATGGCTTTGAATCCCAACTCTTTTACCGTTTTACAGAGTTCGTCCAGTGGAATGAAATTATAGGTCCACCAGCAAACAGAGTGGTTGATATTTTCTTTTAGTGTGTAAGGGGTCTCTTCATTTTCCCTGGCGAAAGATGACAGTGATCCACCGGCACCAAGGGCCAGTGAACCAAGGGCCATTTTTTTCAATGCATCTCTGCGGTTATGGTTCATATAAGGATTTATTGAACAGTTTTTTGTTTTGTGTCCTTAAAAAATACCAGGAACAATAACAGGATCACACCCGCAATCCCTGCAGGTATCATCCAGATACTTTTCCAGTCGTGACCCGCGGCTGTCTTATAATGATCGGCGATCATTCCTGCTATCCAGAACCCGATCAGCATTCCCACTCCGTATGTGGCCAGCGTGATCATCCCCTGTGCTGAAGAGCGGATCTTGGGACCGGCTTGCTGGTCGGTATAGATCTGCCCTGTGACAAAAAAGAAATCGTAACAGATACCATGCAGGATGATACCGCCATATAATAACCAAACGCCGCTACCGGCATCGCCAAATCCAAAACATAAATATCTTAACACCCAGGCCAGCATCCCGATCAGCAGCATTTTCTTTACACCCAGTCTTGCAAAGAACAAAGGCATCAGGAAAAGGAAGACGGCTTCACTCATTTGACCCATGGTCATTTTACCGGCGGCTTTTTCCATACCCACTTCGTTTAAAAACATGTTTGCGTTTTGATAATAAAAAGCAAGTGGGATGCAGATCAGTGTGGATGCAATAAAGAAAATCAAAAAGCTCCGGCTTTTTAAAAGGCCCAGCGCATCAAGGCCGATGATCTCCCTGAAAGTGGCTTTAGTACCGGCTTTTGGCGGGGGTGTATTGGGTAATGAAAAGCTAAACAACCCCAATGCTGCTGATACACCCGATGCAATGATAAATGTATGCTGTAGCGTTCCTTTTTTCTCGAGCGCCAGCCAGCCAATAAGCAGACCTGCTACAATCCAGCCAATCGTACCCCAGAGGCGGATAAAGGAAAACTCCTTTTCCGGATTGTTCATTTGTTTAAAGGAGATCGCATTGACCAATGCAAGAGTTGGCATATAGATGATCATATAAACAAGCAATACCGGGTAGAATGAGGAAAAGTCGGTGAGCGTAGAGAGATAATACATCAGCCCCGCACCGGCCAGGTGAAGGATTCCCAGGATCTTTTGCGCCGAAAAATACCGGTCAGCGATCAACCCGATAACAAAGGGTGCAATGATAGCGCCCAATGCCTGTGTTCCATACGCAGCTCCGATCTGTACTCCTTCTGCTTTCAGAACAGCTCCGAGATAAGTACCCATGGTGACGAACCAGATGCCCCAGATAAAGAAATTCAGGAACATCATGAATGATAACTGTAGCCTGGTCGAGTTTTTCATATGCAAGCTATTGTGATGTCAAATTGTTGGCGTATTAAAATTGCTATAAAAACTAAATGTACTTACTTTTATAACTACTTTGAAACTTCTCCTGTCTGCTTCAAAAAAAAGCAAACGATTGTATGGTTAACCGGAAACTACGAATGGGAATGATCGGGGGTGGACCCGGAGCTTTTATCGGTGCCATTCATCGTATGGCCGCCATTATGGACGGGGAGATCGAACTGGTCTGCGGTGCCTTCAGCAGTGATCCCGAAAGATCGAAAGAAACTGGTGCCTTGCTGAATCTCCCGGTGGAAAGGGTCTATGGTTCTTATAAAGAAATGATCCGGCGGGAAGGAGAACTTCCTGCTAACGATCGTATGGATTTCGTGAGCATCGTTACACCCAACCACCTTCATTTCGAACCGGCGAAACTGGCCCTGGAAAACGGTTTTCATATGGTGCTCGATAAACCGGTGACCTTTGACCTGGCCGAAGCGAAGGCATTACGCTCTGTCATTGAAAAAAGCGGGAAATATTTTTGTCTCACGCACACGTATACCGGTTATCCCTTGCTGAAAGAAGCAAGACAGCAGGTACTCAGTGGTAAATTCGGTTCCATCCGGAAAATATATGTGGAATACCCGCAAGGATGGTTAAGCAGCCGGCTCGAGAGCAGTGGAAATAAACAGGCTGACTGGAGGACCGATCCCTCGAAAAGCGGTGCTGCCGGTGCTTTGGGCGATATCGGTACGCATGCATTCAATATGGCAGAATATGTAACAGGCTTGCAGGTAACCCAGGTTTGTGCCGATGTGAACATCGTGGTGGAAGGGAGGAGGCTGGATGATGATGTGTCGGTACTGTTGAAATTCAATAATAACGCCAGCGGTATCTTATTTGCCACCCAGGTAGCGCCGGGAGAAGATAATAATATCCGGTTAAGGGTATATGGCGAGAAGGGTGGGTTGGACTGGTCACATGCTGAACCCAACCGATTGTATATTAAATGGCAGGATAAACCCGCGGAAATATGGAAAGCCGGGGAGGCTTATCTCGGCTCCTTTGCCAAACATAATACAAGAACACCGGGTGGCCACCCCGAAGGGTATATCGAAGCATTTGCGAATCATTACCGGAATTTTGCATTGTGTGTAAAAGCAGGTGTGACAGGAGAACAGCCCAAAGAAGAATGGTTGGATTTCCCGGGGATCGAAGAAGGAGTGAGAGGGATGTTATTTATTGAGAAGGTGTTGGAGAGTGGGAAGAGTGAGAGGAAATGGATGGAAATGAGAAATAAGGAATAAGAAATAAGGAATGAGAAAGTGGTCGGACAATGGAATCAATGATGCATTGACTCTCCCTCTCCTGAAGGAGAGGGAGGCAGAGGGTGAGGTCGTAAATCTTCAATCAAAAATCTTACATTGTAAATGACAACCATCAAAGGCCCCGGTGTATTTTTAGCGCAGTTCCTCAGCGATCATCCTCCCTTTCATGACCTGAAAGCGATTTGTTTATGGGCCGAAGCGCTGGGATTTAAAGGAGTGCAGCTTCCTACCAATGATACGAGATGTATCGATCTTCAGAAGGCTGCCGAAAGCAAGACCTACGCGGATGAAATAAAAGGTATCGTAAATGATTGCGGTTTGGAGATCACAGAACTCTCTACTCATTTACAAGGGCAACTCGTGGCCGTTCACCCGGCTTATGATAAATTATTTGATGGATTTGCTCCCAAACAAGTTCATGGCAATTCAAAAGCAAGGACGGAATGGGCCGTTCAGCAATTGAAGTATGCGGCAAAAGCATCGCAGAACATGGGACTCAATGCCCATGCTACATTCAGTGGGGCACTGGCCTGGCCGATGGTATATCCCTGGCCACAGCGACCTGCAGGATTGGTAGACGAGGCATTTACCGAACTGGCAAAAAGGTGGACACCGATATTAAACGAGTTTGACCAGTGCGGTGTGGATTGCTGTTACGAGATACATCCCGGCGAGGATTTGCATGATGGGGTGACCTATGAAATGTTCCTGGCAAAAGTGAAGGATCATAAAAGAGCCTGTTTGTTATACGATCCTTCTCACTTTATACTGCAGTGCTTAGACTATCTTTCTTATATTGATATTTATCATGAGCGTATAAAAATGTTCCATGTAAAGGATGCCGAGTTCAACCCCACCGGGAAACAGGGTGTGTATAGTGGTTATCAAAACTGGATCGACCGGGCAGGGCGGTTCCGTTCTCTCGGTGACGGGCAGGTCAATTTCAAATCGGTCTTTAGTAAACTGGCGCAGTATAATTTTACCGGCTGGGCAGTGCTCGAATGGGAATGTTGTATCAAGAATGCGGAAGACGGTGCCGCGGAAGGAGCGGAGTTAATACAGCGTCATATCATAAAAGTGACAGAGAAGGCATTTGACGATTTTGCGGCATCGGGAACCAGTAAAAAAGAAAATCGCTCCATCCTGGGGTTGGAATAATTAATTTTGACCAATAAACCACAACTGATGAAGAAATTACTAATGAGTTTTTTTGTGCTCGCGGCTTTGACAGGCTGCAACAGCGGCGGTTCAAAGGAAAAAGATGATAAAGCGACGACAACCGAAGATCTGTCTTCTAATCCCGATTACCAGAAAGGACTTGCACTGGTCGCCAAACACAAGTGTATGACCTGTCATGCGATCGATGAGACCATTACCGGGCCTCCTTACCGCGAAGTGGCCAAAAAGTACGGCGGCTCCCCGGATACGATCATTGCACATTTGGCGGGCAAGATCATCAACGGTGGTAACGGGGTTTGGGGCGAAGTGTTTATGACTCCCAACAGCGGCGTCACAACTGAAGAAGCCGAATCGATGGTAAAATATATTCTCCTGCTTAAAAAATAGATAATTCATGCAACGAATAATTTTTGTAGTATTTGTCACCATTCTTTTCGCTTCTTGCAATTCCGCAAAAGAATCTGCTGGTAGTAACCGGTTGACCAGTGAAGAAAAAAATAACGGGTGGACATTGCTATTCAATGGCAGGAATACAAAAGGATGGCATAAGTACGGTGGCGGTTCTATTGATTCTGTCTGGAAAGTGCGGGATGGGGTTTTATGCCTCGATACCCTGGTCAAGAAAGAACAAAATATTAAAGGAGATTGGGATATTGTCACCGAAGAGGAGTACGATAATTTTCATTTGCAACTGGAGTGGAAGATCGCTAAGGATGGCAATAGCGGGATCATCTTTTATATCCACGAGGATAAAGCAAAACATAACTGGCCCTGGGAAACAGGAATGGAAATGCAGGTGCTGGATAATAACGGCCATCCTGATGCGAAATATCCCAAACACCGGGCTGGTGACCTCTATGATCTTATTGCCGTTTCAAATGAGAATGTAAGATCAGTAGACGAATGGAACCTGGCCGAGATAAAGTCTGTAAATGGTAAGCTCGATCTTTATTTGAATGGAGAGAATGTGATCTCCACCACATTATGGGATGATAGCTGGAGAAATATGATCGCCAACAGTAAATTCAGGAATATGGCTGGTTTTGGAACCTATAAAAAAGGACGTATCGGCCTCCAGGATCATGGGAACGGGGTTTGTTACCGGAATATAAAGATCAGGAAATTGTAGTTATTGACTCATTGAATTTTCCCTCTCCAGGTGGAGAGGGAGGTAGAGGGCGAGGTAACAACCCGTATATTTTTTCAAACCAAAACTATCATCATGAATACTTCTGAATTCTTATCGCATGCCAACTGGCTGGCAATCGTTGTAGCTGCCGTTGCTTATTTCGCTATTGGTGGACTGTGGTATTCCGTATTGTTTGGAAAGGCCTGGATCAAGGCAACGGGTATCGACATGAACAGACCCGATGCCAAAAAAGGAGTGGGAGGAGTGATGGTATTCACCTTTCTCCTCGAATTCGTCATCTGTTTTGGACTTGCTATGCTGGCGTACAGAATGATGCTGGGCGGTGGGTGGATGTCCGGGATTAAATTGGGGTTAATGACCGGGGTTTGCTTTTCTGCTGTTGTGATTAGTATATCGTATCTCTACCAGTTCAAACCAAAAGTTCTGACGCTGATTGATGCGGGGTATCATGTGGTGGGGAATATCGTTGCCGCGGTGATTATATGTATCTGGTAAATATTTTACTGGTGGATAAAATTTGAACCCTGTCTGCCGGTCCGAAGGACTCCTTTGGAGCAGGCAGGCACATAGGACATAGTGCACAATAGAATACACATAGACCTATGTGAATCCCTATGTTTTTAATGTGTCTATGTGGTTCAAAAAGAGTTATCGATTACCCAAGTGGAAGTATTACTCCACCGTCGTTATCTTCAGCATATTCGTCGGAAGATGCAATGGCACCGGCGTACTTCCTGTATTCACTACGATCTCGCCGGTTTTCAGGAATTTTCTTTCTTTCAGGATATCGATCTGGTCAAAAATAATATCATCCAGGCTTTCTTCCTCGTCATAATAAAACGCCCGAACACCCCAACTCAATGAAAGCTGGTTCACCAGGGAACGTTCCTTTGTGAAAATATACAGGGGAGCTTTTGGACGGTAACTGCTCAGCATAAAGCCGGTATAGCCGCTTTCGGTCATCCCAATCAGTGCATCCGCATTCACATCTTTGGCCAGTTTGCAGGCATTGTAACAGATCGCATCGCTTAAGAAAGAAGGAGAGTGGGGTTGAGGAGCCAGTTCGTCTTCGCGGTTATAATGGTAACCGGATTTTTCCACTTCCATGATGATCTTGCGCATGGTTTCCACCACGAGTGCCGGATGTTTGCCGGCAGCAGTTTCTGCACTGAGCATAACGGCATCGGCTCCTTCGATCACGGCGTTGGCCACATCGGTGATCTCGCTCCGGTTGGGTTTATTCAGTTCGATCATGCTCTCCATCATCTGGGTTGCCACGATCACGGGTTTAGCCCGGTGCAGGCACATCCGGATGATCTGTTTTTGCAGCAATGGAATTTTTTCCACCGGTAATTCAACGCCGAGGTCACCCCGGGCGATCATGATCGCATCGGATTGTACAATGATATCGCGGAGATTTTCTAATGCTTCGGGTTTCTCGATCTTGGCAATGACCTTGGTATTGCTTTTTTTCTTGTCGAGTTTTTCCCGGAGGATCGCGAGGTCTTTTACATTCCTTACAAAGGAGAGAGCGACCCAGTCCAGTTCATGCTTGATGATAAATTCAAGGTCCTCAAAATCTTTTTCTGTCAGTGCCGGCAAAGAGATCTTTGTATCGGGGAGGTTGATGCCTTTTTTGGACGACAATGTTCCGCCCATGGTGACGACCACCTGCACATCCTTATTCTTCAGTACCTTTTTTACTTTCACTTCCAGTTTGCCATCATTGATGAGGATCGTATTGCCCACTTTTACATCATCATGAAGATCCGGGTAAGAAACATAGATCCTTTCTTTATTCCCCATTACTTTCTCATTGGTGAAAGTGAGGATGTCGCCTTCGTTGATCTCCATCTCACCGCCTTCGATATCACCGATGCGTAGTTTCGGACCTTGCAAGTCACCCAAAATGGCAATATTGAAGGGCTCGGTCTTATTGATCTGCCGGATATACTTGATGATCTTTGTTTTGTCCTCGTGTGTGCCGTGCGAAAAATTTAACCGGAACACATTCACCCCCGCTTTTACCAGCTCAAGTAATTTGTCATAGGTATCGCAGGCAGGTCCCACGGTGGCAACAATCTTAGTACGGTGATTCTTGTGATCCAACGCTGCTTCCCTGTCCATTTGTTTGTGATAGTACTTCTGTGCGTGTTTGGCCATTGTTTATTTTTGATACTAGATTCTTGATGCTTGTATTGGGCTGGCGGACCCTGTTGCTGATACTTTTTTACATAGTACTAATGATCCGCCACTTTCTCATTCCTTATTCTTTATTTCTTATTCCTTATTTCAAGGGGATGATGGTTTAAGACGCTAATATTTTGACGATCTTCATCCATTCCTCACTGATCTTCCCTTTGTTTTTGACGGCACTTTCCAACGGGATATAGTGCATTTTATTATTCAGTATTCCGACAAATACGTTGAACCGTCCTTCCATCAACGATTCAACCGCATGATAACCCATCCGGCTGGCGATCAGCCTGTCGATACAACTTGGTGAACCGCCTCTTTGTATATGCCCGAGTATACAAACCCGGATCTCCGCTTTGGGCAATTTTTCTTTTAAGGTTTTTTCAACCTGGTTGGCGCCACCATAATCATCGCCTTCGGCGACTACGATCAGGTTCACCAATTTTTTCCGGCGTTCTTTTTCGAGCAGGGAGTCGATGATGCTGTCCATATCCGTTTTCCGTTCGGGAATAAGAATATTCTCTGCACCGGTAGCGATCCCGCTGTGCAGGGCGATATAGCCGGCATCTCTTCCCATCACTTCAATGATAAATATGCGGTCATGAGCATCCATAGTATCGCGGATCTTATCGATAGCTTCCACAGCTGTATTTACTGCCGTATCAAAACCGATGGTAAAATCGGTTCCGTTGATGTCTTTATCGATCGTTCCCGCCAGGCCGATACAGGGGATATCGAATTCCTTGCTGAATTGCGCGGCACCGCGAAAAGAACCATCACCGCCAATGATGATCAGCCCGTCAATAGCTCTCCTTGTTAAACTGTCAAACGCTTTCTTTCTTCCTTCGTACTCAAAGAATTCCTTGCACCGGGCCGTCTTTAGTATCGTACCCCCACGCTGGATGATATTGGCCACCGAACGGGAATCCATACGGTAAATATCGTCTTCGATCAGCCCCTGGTAACCCCGCATGATGCCATATACTTCCAGCCCATGATAATTGCCGGTACGCACCACGGCCCTGATGGCCGCGTTCATTCCAGGCGCATCCCCACCCGATGTAAGTACCCCGATCTTCTTTACTTTCTTTTCCATTTTGCTATTATACGTCCAAAAATAAGTATTTGTTTCGACTGTGTACTTTTTACACACTAACGCCCGTTTGCTTTTCTTAACGAAGATACAACAGAGTTTACGGGCTACTTAAACAGAATACCCGCTACCACGGATACTAACATACAACCAGGCAGGTTAAGTTGTGGTAGAAATTATATTATGCGAAAATTAATTATTGCCTTTTTCAGTTGCTTATCGATAACAGTACAGGCACAGACCGATTCAACGAAATGGTTGAGGGCTTTCCCGGTCACGGATTATATGGTGGCACTCAACGATAGCGTCAAAGTGGTGCAACTGGAGATGCCGGATGGCCTTGTCCTGAAAGAAAAACAACTGGGTCTTATCTATGGAGTGTACAATGGCTCCAGGGAAGAGGCCGTGCAGAAAGGATATGGTAAATGTCATTTGATCAAGGGGACCTATTATTATTTCTCT
>JANOHQ010000342.1:0-10184 GCA_031406595.1 Chitinophagaceae bacterium | reverse complement strand
CAGCGCCTATTTTTCGACATGATTGGCTTAAGGGCTACCCAGACCCTTACTGTCGAAAATCCAGCGCCTCGTGTACCCCGAAGAGCGAGCAGCAACGACTTCGCAGTAAAGTCTATGAATTTTGATTGAATTGAGCTTTGCCGGCACAAACGGCGAAGCTTCGTTTGTGCCTGGCTTTTTGGCTACCTTTTTTCCACAAAAAAGGTAGGAAAAAGATAATAACGTGAAGCAATTGCTACTTGACTTTATGAGCCCCTGTAAGTAGAATATCCAAATGGATTCAACAACAACGGCACATGATAATGTTCACCGTCGTTGATCGTAAATACTATTTCCACATAGGGATAGAATGTCTGGCTGCCCTGTGCTTCGAAATACTCTTTTGTTTCGAATTTCAATTTGAAAGTACCCGGCTCCAGGACCGCATCCTTATTCAGCAGGTCCGGAATACGACCGTCGGCATTGGTAGTCCCGATCACGATCTGTCTCCACGCGGCTGTAACGGGATCAACAGGATCCTGCTGGAACAGAACGACAGTTACGCCTGCGGCTGGTTTTCCTTTACTGGTATCGAGTATATGTGTAGTAAGCTGGCTCATGATATAGTGTATTAATTAAGTAGTTTCCCGATACGAAGTTTAGTGATCTTATTTTGTTCATCTGCTGCGATCTCTATCTCTTCTTCCGCAGTGTTGCGCAACCGGGCCTGGAGCATTCCCAGCATTTCTTCTGCCGATCTTCCCGTGGCGCAAACAATAAAGATATACCCGAATTTTTCCTCGTACAACCGATTCCCTTCTGCCAATGCCGCGATCACATTTTCAGAAGCCTCACCCACTCCTGACTGTTCGCCCGAGGCCCAGGCGGCGGTTGAAGCAAATTTCTTTCGCAGTGAATCTGTGTCCCCAATTTTTGGGTGATGTGCAAATGCTTCTTTCCAGTCCGATTCGCTGCATTGATACCATACCGATTCAGCATCTTCGAGTAGTTCGACCATATCATCGGCGGGGATGAATTCCATCATTCCTTTTACCCATGCCGTAGAGCCGCAGCATTTGGTGAGCTCGCTGATCAACTCATTTTTTGATAGTAAGTTAAACTCATGTAGTGTCATATAAAGATGATTAAGGTGGTAGCCGTCAGGCCATTTGGAATTGCCAGGCGGCTACCACCACTTACTTAATTCTCCCCCATAACCTCAACCTGCTTATCCCGCCATCCGGAAAGATCGATAAGCGCACATGCGTGAACGGTCCCTTGTTCTTTATCTCCTCTTCAAATAAATGTTCATGATCGGCGCTGAGTTTGGTTTGCGGAAGGATGGTTGTCCACCCGATAGCTACCGGGTCAATGCTGTTACTGCCAAGATTGGCTTCTTCTGTATAAGCGATCGTACATCCCTCGATCAAACAACTGTCGGGATAATTGCCTTTGAAATGGGCCGTATCCACCAATATCTTTTCAATGATCCCTTTATGTGCCAGGCGAACGATCACCCAGTCACGATTACCCGGTGTGCGGTTCCTTTTTGTTTCCCAGCCATCACCCATATTGATCCCCCGTCCCGGCATGAGGAGATTATCCATATGCGAGAAGAACATATCATTACACAATACAGATTTTGCACCATTGGTAGCGGCGGCAAGATTGACTGTTTCGCTGGCATCCACTGTTGCCCAATCTTTGAATACTTCCCCATATACTTTCAAACGGGCTACACCACCATCGGGATAGATATGAAGTTTAAGATGCGTATAGATCTCCTTGTCTTTTATTTCATAAAAATTCTGTGACCCCGGTTGCAGGGGTGATTTTGGCAGAATCTCTTTCCACCCGATAGCTATCGGGTCAACCTTATCAAAATCTATATCCTCCGCCCCGGGAATATTGGCTGCTTCGATCGATGCATGCGGTGGATGATTGCCAAGGAAAAAATTGGTGTCGATATCCACCCCGGCTATTTTCCCCGAAGTGGCAAGCTGGATGATACACCAGTCGTGCCCCGGAGTCCTTTTGCGCCGGCTTTCCCAGCCATCCATCCATTTGCCGCGGTCGGTGTATTTGTCAACGATAAAAATACCGCGGCCGGGTTTGAGGAGGTTTTCTTTTTCTGCAAAAAAATCATCGGAGCATAGTAATGCTTTGCCTCCGAGACGTTCGGCTGCAAGGTCGGTAAGGTTGGTAAATGCTGGTGCTGACATAATTTTCAAGGTTCGCTTCGTTGTGTTCTTCATGATCCTTTGTGAACTTCGTGTTCCTTTCTCGGAGCACAAAGGTCACGACGGACCACAAAGGGCACTAAGGCAATAAAATCTTTCCTCTATTCAAATGTAAAAACTTTCCCGAATCAAAAACCTTCTCTCCTGCTAACCAGGTCTGCTTAACAACACCTGAAAGCTCTTTATTAAGGTACGGCGTTATTTTATGTTTGTGGTGGATCATTCCCTCCGTAGCGGTAAAAGACGCTTCCGGGTTCCATACTACCAGGTCGGCATCATATCCTTTGGCGATCTTTCCTTTTGTTGTTAATCCCGGTAATAATGCCGGTCGCTCACATAACCATTTGGCTATATCGGTTAAACTACAGCCATGCCGTAATGCTGCAGTCCAGAGGACCGGTAACGCAAACTGTATGGAAGATATCCCTCCCCATGCTTTCATAAAGTCGCCGCTGGCCAGTTCTTTCATTTCGGGTGGTGCGGGAGAATGATCAGTAGCCACAAAATCGATGATGCCTTCCTTTAATGCCAGCCAGAGCTTTTCATTATTGGCTTTCTCCCGGATCGGCGGGGCACATTTATATTCGGTGTGACCGTCCTCAATTTCTTCGGCAGTAAAATATAAATAATGTTGTCCTGTCTCCGCAGTGAGTGGTAATCCCTTTTGTTTTGCTTTTGCTACCTGTTCGATCGAATTCGCGGAAGATAAATGAACGATGTGTGTCCGGCAATTAAACTCTTCGCATAAACGGATCATCAATGCAATGGCATCGTCTTCCCATTTTTTTGGGCGCGAGATAAGATAGTTGAGATAAGAACGGGGAGTGGGATTTGGCGAGAGGTTAGTGGGTGCAGAGAGTTCACAGTGAACCAAAAGAGGCAGGTTGTGTTTGGCAATTAAGGGCATTGCTTTTCTCAAATCCTCTTCGGTTACATTGGGAAATTCATCGATGCCTGAATGAGTGAGAAAGGCTTTAAACCCGGGCACTCCTTTTTCGATCAATGGTTCTATTTCTTTTTCATTACCGGGGATCACACCACCCCAGAAACCGCAATTTGTATGAAGCTTCCCCCGGGCAGTTTTTATCTTTTCATCCAAGGCCGCAACTGTCGTGGTTACCGGTGATGCATTCAACGGCATTTCAACCAGTGAAGTGATGCCTCCCGCTAATGCAGCTTTGGTGGCAGTATCAAAACCTTCCCATTCCGTGCGACCGGGTTCATTGATATGGACATGTGGGTCGATGATGCCCGGCATTAATGTGTCGTCACCAATATCGGTGATGGGGAAATCGCCGGCCGGCCTCTCTTTCACAATATCCAGGATCTTTCCGTCCCTGATCAGCAGGAAGGCATCGATGATTCCATCCGGGGTAATGAGGTGGTTGCTATGTATGGCGAGATCGGGCATGAATATAAAAATAGAACAATTCGGGGTGATTCATATTGGGCTAAAGCCCATGTTGCTTGCCTTCCCTTACCCCGGCTTAAAAGCCGGGGCAATTGATGTCTTTTCCAAATTGAATTCTTTGCCGGGAATCAATCCATGGGTTAAAACCCGTGGCACTTAAACATCATTGAATCCGAATCAATTGCCACGGGCTTCAGCCCGTGGTTAAGGGGCGCTCAGAATTTGGGCTTTAGCCCAATTAATGAAAACTATTTTTTACATTGAGGATTGGTTTCACGAAAAGACAATGAAGCAATAGGAATAGGGTATTAAATCAAAAGATGATAGCGAGGTGGTATCATACACCCAACTATCATCTATTATCTATTTGTTATTATCTGATCAATGGCTGCTATACTCCTTATACTTTTTACCGCAATACTGGTCATGCTGATCATTATGACCTACCGGATCCATGCTGTGGCCCAAAAACACCTGGCCGATGAATTACAGCATGAACGGACCGGTCTTATTCAAAGCTGGATCTATGCCGCCATCATCTTTAGTATCCTGGCCATTATTGCCAGTATCTATTTTATGGTAAAGGGGACAGTCTACGAAGGACACCTGATGGAATGGCTGAATATCGTGGTGCGGGTGCTGCATATCACTTTTGGTATCGCCTGGATCGGCGCTTCTTTTTATTTTGTTTTCCTCGAGAATGCATTGAACCGTACGGAAAATGTACGGGATGAACTGGCAGGTGATCTCTGGGCGGTACACGGTGGTGGATTTTATTATCTTGAAAAATATAAAACTGCGCCAAAGACCATTCCCAAACACCTTCACTGGTTCAAGTACGAAGCCTATTTTACCTGGGTTTCCGGTTTTGCCCTGCTATTTATCGTTTATTATTTCAATGCATCGGCAATGCTGGTCGATACCAATGTGCTGAAAATTAACTCAACACAAGCGATACTGATCAGCGTGGGTTCATTTATTGTGGCCTGGTATATATATGACCTGCTTTGCAAATCACCACTCCGGAAGAATCCATTGCTCTTCGCCATTACTGGTATATTATTACTGACTGGTTTTGCCTGGCTCTACAGCAATGTCTTTAGTGGACGGGCAGCATTTATCCATTTTGGTGCAATGATCGGGAGTATCATGGTGGCGAATGTTTTCTTTGTGATCATCCCTTCTCAAAAAGCCATGGTGAATGCGGCGAAGAAAGGAAAGTTAGCTGATCCACAAAAAGGGAAGAATGCGTTGTTCCGCTCGATCCATAATAATTATTTTACGCTGCCGGTATTGTTTGTAATGGTGAGTAATCATTTTCCCAGCACCTTCGGGAATCAATACCAATGGATCGTACTGGCTGCGATAAGCCTGGGCAGCGCCGGTATCAAACACTGGCTTAACCTCCGGGAACAGGGAAGACTGAGTGTATGGATCATGCCGGCATCAGTGATCATTCTATTGGCGGTGGCGTATGTTACCGCACCCAAACCCATCAATACAAAATGTAAGGAAACCAGCTTCGCGGAAGTAAATGCGATCATCCAGCAACGATGTGTTAGTTGTCATTCCTCGCAACCAACCGACAATGTATATACAGCAGCGCCGAATGGTGTTATCTATGATACACCCAATGATATTGTAAAAAAGAAAGACCTGATCATGCAGCGGGTAGTGGTGACGAAGACGATGCCACAAAATAATAAAACCAATATGACGCCTGAAGAACGGGAAGCACTTCGTTGTTGGATTGAGCAAGGTGCCTCTGTAAAATAGCTTGTCATTCCGCCTGCCCCGCCACATGGCGTGGGAGCAGAGCGAGGAATGTCTTTCTGCCTGCCCAGCCGCATGGCGAGGAAGCAAAGGGAAGAACGTTGCTGGATAGAGCAGGACACCGCAACTAATTGGTTACTCTTAGCAATCTTCCGGAATACCTCTTAATAAATAGCTGTTTACCAACACCCTATAGAATTACAACTACAAGAACTAAATAGATACGACTATTCTTCACCACCAGCTTTTAAATAATCTTTGCTGTTCAACCTAACCCGTGAAAACAAATCCATCTTTTACTCTTTAAAAACCAAACAGCAATGGAAAAAATCACCATCCTTATTACAGACGACCATACTTTAGTCCGCCAGTCATGGGCCATGTTAATCAATTCAGACCCGCGTTTCCACGTAGTAGCTCAATGCGGCAGCGGTGAAGAAGCAGCTGAGGTCGCCAAAAAGATCCGTCCCGACATCGTATTGATGGATATCAACCTTACCGGGATCAACGGGTTTGAGGCCACAGCACTGATCCGCAAGTTTTCCCCCGCCACCAAGATCCTGGCCGTTTCCCTGCATACGTTGCCGGTCTATGCCCGCAAAATGATACAGGCCGGGGCAATGGGTTATATCACCAAAAACTCTTCGCAGGAAGAAATGGCGATTGCGATCATGGAGATCTACAATGGCCGGAAATATATCTGCCGCGAGATCAAAGAAACATTGTCGAGACAAGCGATCATGGACAAAGATGAACCCAAAGGTCTCGAGGGTATCTCCAAAAGAGAACTGGATATCATCGGCTTCCTGAAACAAGGACTTTCTTCCAAAGAGATCGCACAAAGTATCAACCTGTCGGTGAAAACGGTAGAAGTACACCGCTATAATATTTTGAAGAAACTGAGTTTGCCAAATGTTGCTTCCCTCGTTAACTACGTCAATAATTGCGAGTTAACCATGGCAAGTTAGTATACCGCATTCACCATGAAAAATAAATACAGGCTCCGGAGTTCCGGGGCCTGTTTGTTTTAGTATTAACCACAGTTCCGCTTCGCGGAATCACAGAGCGAATACACACAGAGGACACAGATTATTATCCTAAAGCACATATTGTCCTTTGCTCGTTTATCTGCGTAATAATTGATTCTTTGTGGCTATGAAAAAATAACTGTGCCCTCTGTGAAAAACATTTGCGAAGCAAATGCCTCTGTGTTCCCGATAACCATCGGGACTGTGGTTAAATTAATTTGCGTCAGCAAATTTTAAACAACCCTTATTCGATGACTATCTTAAACCGGCTCGCCTGTTGTTTGATCGTTTTTTCTACCGCTGATTCCAATGTAGGTTGATTGGTGTTTGCAGCAGCTTTCGCTTTTTCTGCTTCGATATATTTACTGCGGTTGTCATTCACCGCTAGTATCTCTTTTTGTATCGCGTCTCTTTCCGCTGTTTTTTCCTTTACATATAGTTTCAGTTCTTCGGTGGTCTTATTCTTCAAACTATCGGGTAATGTTTTCTTATCCAGCTTGCCGGAGATATAGCTGCTGTCTGCTTTATTCGCATCCACCAGGTCCCAGGATGAGTTGCTATACACATTTGATTTGGCCTTGGCTTCGATCCGTTTGGCGGCCACTTTACTGCTCATAGCAAAATTCTGCTGGTCCACTGCCCCTTGCCTGGCCATATAGGCACCGCCGTTTGTACCATAACCGATATAGGTTTTATTCAATTTGCTGTTCATCACCAGTAATATACTGTCATAGGGTGTGGGGATATCCTTTTCCCTTGCATTGTGATCGATATTGGAATAGGAACCATTGCCACATTCACCGGTAAGACTCCAGTGTTCCCGGATACCCTGCTGGTAATCGCCGCAATAAATGGTATTCACGAGTACACCTTTTTCATTGGCTTTGGCACAAGCCTGTGTATAATGGAGTTTACCCTGTAAGAAATCTTCATTGCCGGCGATAAAGATAACTTTATAACTATCCTGTGAAGCGTCCCATCCCAGTTCATTGATGGAAGCATGGATCACCTCCCCGCAGTATTCTTCACCGCCATTGGTACTGAGACTGAATAATATTTTCGAAACCTCATCGAGGTCATTGGTAAAGGGGCTGAGTTGTTTCACATAACCTTTGGCCATATCATTGCCGCTGCGGCCGTACTCATAGAGGGCCAGTTCCACTTTGGGTTGTGTTTTATCGGCACAGACGGCCTTGCCCAGGGTGCTGACCATATTCCAGAGCTGGGTCTTGGCCTGGTCGATAAGGCCAGCCATACTGCCGCTTACATCCAGCAGGATGGCGACCTGTATCTTTTGTTCTGGTTTCTTCCCTGAAGCACCCTTCGGGGCTACAGGGCTTGGTGCCTGGGCGGATATCTGTGAGCTAAAAAGGCTGAAAAGAGTTAAGATCGTGAGGGAGCTGCGCAATCTCATGTTTGTGGGGTTTAGGGTATGAAGATGCGGGAAGGCGAGGAGTTGCACAAGGCCCAGGGCCTTATTTGGAGATAATTAACAGGGCTGGCGCAATGGTTTAAACCACAGAGTGCACTGAGTGAAGCAAAGAGGACACTAAGTGGTCTTATGAATCCTCTGTGGTCTCTGTGTGTATTCCTTCTGTGTACTCTGTGGTTAAAAAAGGAGTTTTACTACTCAAAAACGAGTACTTCCCACGTTGCAAATGACCCAAAAAAATGATTGTTTTGTTGAATCCAATATCCAATGTTATGAAATTGATGATGTACATCGGCAACGACCTTATTGAGGCCGTTCCTATCAATCCCCGTGATCTCCGGATGCCCGGTTACCTGGGTAAGTTCAAACGCTCCCTGAAATTAAAATACCATGAATTGCTGCTGACGATCTCTGATCAGCCGGAGTTCCTTGTTTTTAACCCGGAGGTAAATTCGACGCCGCCGCCGTTGGAAGCATAATTAGCAAATAACCACAGTCCTTCGCAAGCGAAGGGCACAGAGGTAAACAGCCCACAGAGAAGACAGTGGGCGTGCCAGGCAGCATGTCAATCTTTAAAGCGTCCCTACCTTCAAAGAAGGGTTCTTGGGTCGTTTTATATTTATACGTTTCTTGCTTTTTAGCCCTTGCATAGTAGATCCTTTGTCCGACTAAATCGTTTGAGCTTAACTGTGTTCTCTGTGTGTATTAACTCAGTGTTATTCGCGTAGCGAATACTGTGGTTAAAAAAATCTCTCACTTCGTCTTTTCAAAAGTTGTAAACAACTGCTGTATATAACCCAATGCCCCACTCGTATGTGTTTGTCCCTTGAAGATCTGCAGGGTTACATCCGCGCCTTTCGACTTCATGGTATTGTATGCCTTCTCTGAATTGAACAGTGGTACATACTCGTCCTTATCACCATGACAAAATACAATGGTTGATTGTGGCTTCCAGTTCCAGAGATCGTTTGCCTGCATGGCCTGTTGCAAAGCGGTTTCCTTACCTGCTTTATAATTCTCGCGGAATGTATTGGTAAAAAGTTGTTGCGGATCCTGGCTGGTATAGCGTTCGGGTGTTGCGTCCAGTTCAGATGCTGCCGGTTCATTGAAGTAATAAGAAAAGGGCTTGCTGATCTTGTAGATACTGCTATAGGACTTTAGTATCCATGCATAGCTGGCCATATAGCGCAATGGTTGTTTTGCTTCCAGGATATGATCAATAAATCCGCTCGTATGATAAGGTCCCGCATTCAGCACGGTGGCCGTAGGAGTGAACTCCCCTTTTTTGCTTTCTTCCAATGCTTTTACCGTAGCCAATGCCACGGCAGCACCTTCGCTCCAGCCGCTGAAAAAATTCTTTCCGGATAGTTCAATTTTATTTTTAGTACAGAACTCTTTTACTGCCTTCAGCATATCGATCACCGATCCGGCGATGATATGATATGCGCCATAAGGATGCTTTTCATTTTTAGTGCTTCCATAGCCGATATAGTCCGGCATCAGCACCAGGTAGCCCGCGCCAGAAAATAGTTTACCGATATTGAGTTCATCGCCATAGCTCAAATAACTCGGTGCATTTCTTTCTTTGGACGGGAAATAAGTGCCGTGATTATAATTCAGGAGGGGCAATGCTGCTTTTGTATCCGGAACAAATAAAGCCCCGGAAGCCACTACCCCTCTGCCATCGCTATTGATGGTGTTGTAGGTTATACGGTATGCCGTATAACCATTCTTAATAAATGCCGCAGCGGGGCCGTAAGATTGTTTGAGTTCCTCGGCGCTGACCTTTTCTTTGCTTTCGGCGGAAACGAGGTAGGGTTTGTCCTTGCCCGTCCCGAAACCTCGGGATTTAGCGTCGGCGAAGTTGCAGGCCTGAGTGAAAATTAATAATATGGCTAGGAGGAGTTTCATTTGCATGGGGGGTTAGAGGGGTAAAGATCAGGATTCCCTGGTGGGTGGGGAAGGGTGAGGAAGGGATTTAAGGGAAATTTAAGGTTGTGTTTAACCCGCTGCAATAATATCTATATTCACTTCAGTTCCCCATTGCTTATGCAAATAGTCTAAAGTTTTTCGCATGGATACTGGTTTTATTCTATTAAAAATTAAATTACCTCAACAATTTACAGCAGTAACAAAGTCTTACCCACAGCATCCCTTAGATCGGCCTTTACATTTGTTTGTGCTGCAAAATCATTCCATCTGCCTACAACAGCGTTAACCTGGTTTATGATTGTATCCGCTTTTTTAATGTTCATATTCCTGGCGACTTCCAGCAGATCATCACGGGTAATATTTTTCCGCTTACCATTTATACTTAAAGC
>JANOHQ010000322.1:0-3219 GCA_031406595.1 Chitinophagaceae bacterium | reverse complement strand
GTAGCGGAAATGATCTCTTTGCGATAAATTTTTTCAAACAAAATTCCCATCTCGGCAGGAGTAGTTTGTCCCCAGCCGTATTGAGTCCTGTTATTCTCCCGCCCCGGTGTACGCGAATTCACCCGGGTATTCTTAAAGCCTAGGCTGTCAAGAATTTCATTGATCCGTGTTCCTTTGCCGGCAAGGCTTTGTAACCAGAGGCTCGCGGTATTGTCGCTGGTCGTAAGCATCAGCATCAGGACTTTTTTCAGCGCTATCTTTTCATTGGCTTTGAATGAACCAAGAATATCGGATCCTTCATAGAGTAAAGAATCTTTATAAACAAGGGTAGAGTCATATTTTAATTCCCCTGTATTTATCTTATCCATAACCCCCAGCAGTATCGGCACTTTTACAATGCTCGCGGTAGGAAATATGGTGTCGGCATTGATCATAACCGTCTTGCCGGTTTTAAGGCTTTTTACATAAATGCCGATATCGCCATTGTATCCCTTAATGGCTTCCTGCAATTTTCCCTGTAGTTTTTTATCCGTCTTTTGTGCTATTGCAAAAACCGGGGGACAGAATAAAAGTGCGATGATTGTTTTTTTCATATTGATTTCTGATCTGTGTTGATTTGTGTCCTGAGCAATGCCGAAGGGATCTGTGGCAAGGAACAATTTGCATCAGCAAATTATCATGCTTCCTTAATTTATTTATGTCATTGGTATACTGAGCTTGTTGAAGTACTCGTGGCTAATGCTATTTCATATTCATATAATCAATCACCAAATCACAAAAAACCCTGATCCCCGTTTTCATTCCGCTTTCATCAATAAAAAAATCGGCTGTGTGATGCGGTGGCGCTTTCTTTTTATTATTTCCTTTTGGCATCCCGCCTAAATAAAAAAAGAAGGCCGGGGCTTTGGTGCGATAGTAAGAAAAATCTTCTGCGCCGGTCACCCATTCTCTCTCCGCTACATTATCTGCGCCCGCAGCGGATTGCAGCGAAGGGATCATTTTCTTTACCAGTTCCGGGGTATTATAGGTTACCAGTGTTTTGGTATCGATCGTTACTTCCGCTTTGGCATCCGAAGCTTCAGCGATCTTTTCCGCAGTGTGTTTTATTCTCCTGTGCACGTCTTTTTGCATGGCGTCGTCCAGCGTCCTGATCGTTCCGTCCAGCACACATTCTTCCGGGATGATATTATTGCGAACACCCCCGTTAATCTTTCCAACGGTGATCACCACGGGTGCTTTGGTCAACTCCATTTGCCGGCTGACAATGCTTTGCAAACCTTCAATGATCTGTGCAGCCACCTGGATGGGGTCGATGCCTTTCCAGGGTTGTGAACCATGACTCCCTTTTCCCTTTACCACAATATGGAACCAATCGGAAGAAGCCATAAATGCACCGCTTTTATATTCAATTCTTCCGGCTTCAATATCCGACTCGATGTGCAAACCGAAGATCGCATCCACTTTGGGGTTCTCCATTACTCCTTCCTTTACCATTAATGCGGCACCTCCTTCCTCTCCTTCGGGTGGACCTTCTTCTGCCGGTTGAAAAATGAATTTCACCGTTCCTTTTATCTCACTTCGCATTCCGGCCAGTATCTCCGCGGCGCTCATCAGCATTGCCACATGTGTATCATGACCGCAGGCATGCATTACGCCAACTTCTTGCCCATTGTAGGTTGATCTTTGTTTGGATGCGAATGGAATGTCTGCCCGCTCAACGATGGGCAGTGCATCCATGTCTGCCCGCAATGCGATACAGGGACCGGGTTTTCCTCCTTTTAATACTCCTACCACACCTGTCTTCGCCACTCCTTCTTTTGTTTCAATTCCCAGGCTTCGCAGGTGTGTAGCAATGATCTTTGCTGTTCTTGTTTCGCGGTTACCGAGTTCAGGGTTTTGATGCAGATCCCTTCTCCAGGCAATACATTTCGGTTCGATCTTATCCGCCGCCGCCGCCGCCTGTTTTTTTAACTTCACCGTTTCTGTCTGGGCCAGGCTTTGAATAGATAGGGTGATCAATACTGCTACGAGAAGTCTTTTTTGCATGGTTCAAATTTTTATGAATTTACTGGAAATGCGGCATGTATGAGCAGTAGTGATCAGGCATTTGAAATGGCCAGATCACTACTGCAAATGCTTCTTTTTACTTTAGTATATTTAAACCTCAATGCAACTGCTGCGCCATGTACCATTTTTAAAGGCTGTGTTGTTACACAGTGTTACTGCTTTCGGGGGACCGCAGGCGCATATCGGGATGATGATGAAAACCTTTGTGCACAAACGTCCCTATGTGACCGAGCAGGAGTTAATGGAGTACAATGCTTTTTGCCAGTTGCTGCCCGGTGCCTCGTCCACGCAAACGTTGACCCTGATCGGGTATAAGCGGGGCGGCGTTCCTTTAGCTGTGATAACGCTACTGGTCTGGATCCTCCCAGCTTGTCTGATGATGGGAGCCCTGTCTTTTCTTTTGCCGTATATAGATCAGCGGCAGTTGGGAACCGATATTTTCAAATTCATTCCCCCCATGGCCGTTGGCTTCCTGGCTTATGCTGCTTTTACAGCCTTCCCCTTGGCGATAAAAAATACCATCACCTGGATCATCATGACCATCAGCGTAGCAGCCACCTATTTTTTGTTTGGGCAGCCCTGGGTGATACCGGTATTGATCATCAGTGGTGGGGTCACCACCAACCTGAGCCGGAAACGTATCCCGCAGGTAGAACAAAAACCACGAAAGATCAAATGGTGGAATTTCTGGATGTTCGGTATCATCTTTATTGCCGCTGGTATTGTGAGTGAAATGGCTAGAAAGGATGAGTGGCCTAATCGGAAACCGATCAATCTTTTTGAGAACACTTACCGGATGGGCAGTCTTGTATTTGGCGGCGGCCAGGTGCTGATGCCGATGATGTATGAACAATGGAGTGTGCGGCCGGAAGTAAAAGCTATTAAGGAAAGAAACCGCGATGTGGTGCAGATCGATGAAAGAGATATGACCACGGCCATGGGGATCGTGCGGGCATTACCCGGGCCGGTTTTTGCCATTGCTTCGTTTACGGGAGGCATGGCATTAAAAGATATGGGGGCAGAGATGCAGGTGATTGGCTGTATCATTGGGATGATCGCCATTTTTCTTCCCAGTGCATTATTGGTATTATTCTTTTTCCCGATCTGGAACAACCTGAAAAAATATGCCGCAGTTTACCGGTCACTGGAAGG
>JANOHQ010000320.1:0-17477 GCA_031406595.1 Chitinophagaceae bacterium | reverse complement strand
CCCCATTGCCATTGCCTGGTTATTCGTATCGATGTATTTCGGTGGATATACGGCTTCACGCATTGCTTTGCAAAACGAATACCACATTACCTGGACAGTGATTGGCATTGCAATCGTGGTTTCCATTGTATACGGACGCGGACTTTACCTGGTCAATATCGGGCTGGTAGTTATTTCTTTCTTTGTGGGCATTGTTGGCGCATTGGCAGGCTGCCATAGTGGTATACAATACAAAGGAAAAAGAAGAAAACACTCAGATCAACGGGTCAAATAGGTTTGCATTTCCCGCTGGTATTCCGCAGCCACTTCTCCTGCCTTAGCAGCAAAATCTTCCCCACCCGAAGCATAAATAATTGCACGGCTGGCATTCACTAAAATCCCGCAATCCTTGTTCATCGCTTTTTCGGAGATATCTTTTAAACTGCCACCCTGTGCACCGACGCCGGGAACAAGGTAGAAATGATGCGGTGTTAGCTTACGGATATTTTCAAATTCAGCCGGCTGCGTCGCGCCGATCACGAACATCAGGTTTTCAGGCGTACCCCATAAAGAAGCGGCTTGCAGCACTTTCTCGTAGATAAACTCGCCACCAGAATGTAATAACTCAAAATCATTGGCCCCTTTGTTGGAGGTCAAACCCAGAACAATCGCCCATTTATCTTTATGCTGCAGGAATGGCTTTACACTGTCTTCTCCCATATAGGGAGCAACCGTAATCGCATCGAATGGAAGGGTCTCGAAAAAAGCTTTAGCATACTGGTCGGATGTATTCCCTATATCACCACGTTTTGCATCGGCGATCTTGAAATGATCGTCCCCGATATAGTGTACCGTTTTTTCCATTGCCTCCCACCCTTTTACTCCCAGCGCTTCATAAAAAGCCGTATTGATCTTATAGCTGACGCAAAGCTCTTTGGTAGCGTCAATGATAGCTTTATTAAAGGCAAAGACAGGATCCGGACCTGATAAAAGATGTTGAGGGATCCTGGCAATGTCAGTATCCAAACCAACACATAGATAGGATTGCTTTTTTCTGATTTGGTCGACGAGTTGCTGGCGTGTCATGGGTACAAAAATACAACTTCAAACCTCAAACTTCGAACTTCAAACCTCGAACCTCAAACCTCAAACCGTCACTTTCTCAATAATAGCCGCGTGCAGTTGATCATCATCCCACTGTGCATCAATATCCGGGCTCTTCATAATCTCCTGCATGATCGCTTCCTGCTTTTGGCCTCTTTGTAATGCTTCACTGTAGCGGATCTGCGGACTGAAGGTAACCTGTGAATAAGCCGGTATCCATTTATCCGGGTATTTTTCATGCAGTCTTGCTTCGATCTTTTTTTGTAATAAAAATTTCGGATCGGCTGTGCGCTCCCGCATCTCCGTAAAATTATTCACCGCCATATCTGCAATGGCATCGGCGTCTGGTTTCCGCAGTAACTGGTATTCCTTTAATATCGTGGTCCAGTCATCATTGTGCTGGCCGATCAGTTCATCCAGTATACGGCAATCCTCGAATCCACAGTTCATGCCCTGTCCAAAAAAAGGAACGATGGCATGTGCCGCATCCCCGATCAGGGCGAATTTATCTTCCCGTATCCATGGAAAACATTTTACCGTAACCAGCGAAGACGTAGGGTTATTGAAAAATTCTTTTACATAACCCGGCATCAGCGGAACGGCATCAGGAAAAGTTTTTTGAAAAAATGCTTTTACTTTTCCTTCTGTGTCCAGTTTAGAAAAAGAAGCTTCCCCTTCAAAGGGGAAGAACAGGGTGCAGGTAAATGTTTTGTCCAGGTTCGGCAAGGCGATCAGCATATAATCCTTCCGCGGCCAGATATGCAGCGCATTTTTCTCCATCGCGAACTCCCCTTCTTTACTTCGACTATCGCTCAGTACTGGCGGGATAGTAAGTTCCTTGTACCCGCAATCGATATAATGCTGCTGGTAATCGAATTTATCATGTTGCAACTGGTGCTGCATCCTTGCTGCCGAAAAAGCACCATCAGCTCCAAACACAATATCCGTTTTGAAAGAGGGGATATTGACCCCTGATGTATTGTCGAACTCCATTAGATCCCTGTTCCAGTCGATCGTTTTACATTTTTCATCAAAATATATGGTAACACCGTTTTGTTCGGCAATATCCATTAGCTTTTTATTCAGTTCGCCTCTTGATACTGAATTGATATACTGTCCTTCTTTGCCATAGGGCTGGAAAGCGGTCGTTCCATCCAGATTGTGAATATACCGGCCATGCATAGGTATCGATATCATTTTGATCTCTTCCGCCAACCCGACTTTTTCCAGCGCCAGCAATCCCCGGTCACTCAATGCCAGGTTGATCGAACGGCCTGCAGACATTTTCTCCTTGCGCATATCATTGCGACGCTCATACACTTTGACCTTGTATCCGCGTTTAGAAAGGTAGATCGAAAGCAATGAACCGACCAGGCCCGCACCAATGATGGTAATGTTTTTTTTCATTTCAATAGTATTAAAGCTGTTGCAATGGCATAGCAGGCAGATGAAATTAATATCCCCGTGCGGGGTATGATGAACCAGTATTTAAACCCGAGGAAAAGATAGAAAAAACTGGTTAAACAGGTAAACAACAGCAGGAAAATAGAAGTTGCCAGGAATTCAAAATGGCAGCAAGCCAAAAACAGGTTAGTGCCTCCCAGGAAAATGCCACCGATACTGTGACTCCCATTAAACCCGATCCAGGCCTTCCACATCGTGGTCTTGTTGGTTAGAACAGGGTATGTTTTTTTCATCATTTCTTCCGTTGTCCTGTCCCGTACCGAAAATTTATTGGTAAAAAAAGTATACAGCAGATGCAGGGAAGCCAATATCAAATAGATACAGGAAGCGAGGATCCAAAGATATTGTGCTGCCATAATTAGAAAGTAGTTTCCACTATTTGTCCGAATTTCCAGACGTCTTCAAACGAATTATACAAGGGCATCGGCGCCACCCGGATCACATTCGGTTCTCTCCAGTCGGCGATAACTCCCTGCTTTGTCAATTCATTAAATATTTCTTTCCCACGTTTCATCATCAGCATCGAAACCTGGCAACCTCTTGCTGTTTCTTCTGCGGGTGTTATGATCTCTAACAGTTTATTTTTCTGCCGGCTATTGATATCATTCAATATAAAATGAAGGTAGCCAGCCAGCGCTTTTCTCTTTTCATGCAATTGTTCCATCCCCGCTTCTTCAAAAATATCCAGCGACGCTTTATGCGCAGCCATGGATAATACCGGGGCATTACTCAATTGCCAGCCTTCGGCAGTAGGTATTGCTTCAAAACCTTTTTCCATTTTAAAACGGGTGTCCTTGGTATAACCCCACCAGCCTGCGAAACGTGGCAGCGCTGTATTGCCTGCATGTTTCTCATGAATATAGGCTCCCGCCACTCCACCGGGGCCGCTGTTCAAATATTTATAAGAACACCAGCAGGCGAAATCGACATCCCAGTCGTGCAAATGCAATTCAACATTACCAGCGGCATGTGCAAGATCAAACCCCGCATAGGCCCCAACAGCATGTGCTGCTTTAGTGATGGCCGGCATATCAAATAATTGGCCGGTGTAATAATTAACACCGCCGAATAAAACCACGGCAACAGTTTCTCCATGTTCTTTGATCGTTGAAAGAATATCTTCTGGCCGGATCGTATGCTCTCCTTCTCTTGGTGCCACTTCGATCACCGCTTCTGGCGGGTCGAAGCCATGGTGCCTTGCCTGTGATTCCAGTGCATACTGGTCGGAGGGGAATGCCTTCGCCTCGCAAATAATTTTATACCGTTGTTTTGTCGGGCGATAAAATGTCACCAGTAACAGGTGAAGGTTCACTGTCAGCTGGTTCATCACCACTACTTCGTTTTCTTTACAACCGACGATCTTCGATAATTGCTTTGGAAATATCTCGTGATATGGCAGCCAGGGGTTCTTTGCCTGGAAATGGCCTTCCACACCGAGTTGGGCCCAATCGTCGAGTTCCTGTTGTACATATTTTGAAGTAGTGCGGGCCTGGAGACCGAGGGAATTTCCGGTCAGGTAAATACAGTCTTTCCCTTCATGCTGGGGGATAAAGAATTTGTGGCGGAATTCTTTTAACGGATCTTTTTCATCAAGACCTTTTGCGAATGATAATGTATTCTGGTAATTCATTTTATTTTTATTGCCCGGCTGTGGTATTTCATAGCATCTCCGTTGCGTCGCACTCTTCAGGTTCCGGCTCGTTACTTGTCATTGTTCCGCACCTACGGCGCGGTGATAAAAACTAACTCCTGCTTTCTACCGATATTTTACCCCTACGGGGTATGCTTCAAATTAGCCCGCTGATCTTTATGATGATTAAGATTTGTTATGACCGATCTGCGATGATCATAACCATCATAAGAATCTGCGGCCTAGTCTATTGTTGCGATAACCTTCAATTCTATAGCGATGGGTGTCGGCAGACTTTTCACCTCCACCGTCGTCCGGCATGCCTGAACGCTGGTGAAATACTCCTCGTATATCTTATTATAGGTCGGGAAATCCATTTTCATATTGGTCAGGTACACGGTAACATCAATGATCTTATCCCAGCTGCTGCCACTGGCTTCCAGCACAGCTTTCACATTAGCAAAAACGGCATGACATTCCGCCTCGATATCGTAGCTGGCGATATTTCCGTAGACATCCAGTTCCAGCCCGGGGATCGAATTATCTTTTGCATTTCTTGGACCGATGCCGGAAAGAAAGAGCAGGTTGCCCGCTTTTCTTGCATGGGGGTATGCACCTAAAGGTGTTGCGGCATTCCCTGTATTAATAACTTCTTTCATAAATACATTAGCCCGCTGATTACTATGATGATTAAGATATTTTAAGATCTATCCGCGCTGACCATAATCATCCCTGCCTGACGGTAGGCAGGATAATGATCTGTGGCCCTTTATAATTGTATACAAACATTTTTCGCTTCCGTAAAGAACCGCAATGCTTCCCAGCCTCCTTCCCTTCCTACCCCGCTGTTCTTCAACCCACCGAATGGTGTGCGCAGATCACGAATCAGCCAGCAATTGATCCAGATGACACCGCTTTCCACTTTCGCCGCAACCCGGTTGGCCCTGGAAATATCCTGTGTCCAGATCGTAGCTGCCAGTCCATACTCTGTGGCATTCGCCAGCTGCAATGCCTCCTCTTCCGTCCGGAATGGTTGCAGCGTGACCACCGGGCCGAATACCTCTTCCTGGTTGGTCTGGCAATCCGGCCCCAGCCCCTCGATGACCGTGGGTTCAATAAAATAACCATTGGCACAGCGTCCTTCCAATCTTACCATGCGTCCGCCGCAAAGGATCTTCCCTCCCTCCTGCTTAGCTGTATCGATACAACGCATGATCTTATCGAAATGAACTTTGCTGACGATGGCTCCTTGTTTGGAACTCTCTTCCAGTGGATCACCTACGGTCAATGCCTTTGTTCTTTCAACAAATTCCGCTTTAAATTTTTCATAGATGCTTTCTTCAATCAGTATCCGGCTGCCGCATAAACATATTTCCCCCTGGTTGGAAAAAGAAGAGCGGACAGTATCGCCCATCATTTTATCCCAATCACAGTCAGCGAAAATGATAGCCGGATTCTTTCCACCTAATTCCAGCGATAATTTTTTGAATTTTGGCGCAGCAATACTGGCAATACTTTCCCCTGCCCTTGTACTGCCGGTAAATGAAATAGCTTTTATATCGGGATGTCTTACGATCGCTTCACCGGTTGTATTACCCGTACCATGAACAATATTCAGCACCCCATCCGGCAGACCGGCTTCCTTGCAAATTTTGGCAAGCAGGAAAGCCGTTACCGGCGTCACTTCCGAAGGCTTGGCGATCACACAATTCCCTGCAGCCAAAGCTGGTGCGATCTTCCAGGTAAATAAATACAGCGGCAGGTTCCAGGGAGAGATACAACCAACGATACCGATGGGTTGCCGCAGTGTATAATTGACCGCCTTGTCTTCCATGTGGTGACTCTCGGTAGCAAAATGCATGATACCTGTGGCAAAGAATCTAAAATTGGCTGAGGCCCTGGGGATGTCCACTTTTTTGCTCAACCAAAGCGGCTTACCATTATCATTTGTTTCCGCCAGCGCCAATACATCAAGATTTTCATCGATCAGTTCTGCGATGCGGTTGAGAATTTTAAACCGGTCTTCTACGGCTGTAACAGTCCAGGAAGGAAGTGCTTTTTTTGCCGCCGCCACAGCGATCTGGATATCCTTCCCGTTACTGTCAGGTATCTTACCTGTCACCTCACCGGTAGCAGGGTTCACACAATCAATAAAATTACCGCTTAAAGGACCGATCAGGTTTCCCCCGATATAATTCTCTAAATGATATGGAATGTCAAGCTTCATATTAGCCCGCTGATTATTAAGATTCTTATGATTGGCGCAGATCATGACACATCATAACTATCATGACGATCTGCGGCCGGCTGTTAAATACTTCCTGTACGCCCACCATCAACAGGTATGCTGACACCATTTACATAGGATGCCGCCGGTGACGCCAGGAACGCTGCCACCGCTGCGATCTCTGATGCATCCGCAAACCGTTTCATCGGCACTTCCTCTTTCATATTCTTTTCCACGATATCCACCACTACATTTCCTCTTTTAGCGGCATTATCAATGATCGTTGAAAGACGTTGTGTGGACGTGAACCCGGGTAATACATTATTCACTGTAATATTATGTTGTCCCAGTTCATTGGCCATACTCTTGGCCCAACTGGCTACTGCCCCACGAATAGTGTTGGATACGCCCAGGTTATTCAATGGTATCTTTACCGAAGTGGAAATGATATTGATGATCCGCCCGTATCCTTCTTTGATCATCGAAGGCACCACAGCTTTTGCTAAAATATGATTACAGATCAAATGCTGGTTGAATGTATCCAGGAATGCCTGTTCTTTTGCTTCGATGACCGGTCCACCGGGAGGGCCTCCTGTATTATTGATAAGAATATGAACCGTGTGACCGGCCATATAGGCTTCGATCACTTTTCTCAGATCTTCGGGTTTGCTGAAATCGGCCACCAGGTAGCCATGCTGTTGCCGCAATGCGATATCAAGGCTATGCACAGCCGCTTTTAACGCCTCTTCATTCCTGGCTACCAGCGTACAGTTGGCACCCAGCAAAGCCAGTTCTTCCGCGATGGCAAGGCCGATACCCTGGGTGCTTCCGCAAATGATGGCATTTTTTGCTTCGAGAGAGAGATTCATACAGTCAAACCTACGGTAAAAAGTTGTAATTTTTCGCGGCCAAAGTGCAAGCATGAAATACCTCTTACTAACAATACTACTCATACAGGGACTGGGGTCATCCGCACAAAAAGACACGGCCTATCATCATTTAACTGTCAGACTTTTAAAAGCGGAGCGTCCAACACCTCATTGTGGTGTGATCGCCTGGGCAATAACGCAGAAATTTGAGATCATGGAGAGTGATTTTCCACCAATGAAAGTTAAATATCCTGTTCTGCTTTATACAACATGTCCGGAATTTTACGGCAACCATTATTTTATAGCTGGTAAGGCGTATAAAGTTAAAGTCACTGAAATAAACACTGCCCCTTTCACCTATACTATTGTAAATAATTATAAAAAAGACGACCTTCCATCCTTTTGGATACAGGAAATAGAACCCATAAACAACTAAACCAATATTGTATGGCTGTCATTGCGCCCTTCAACCTGAAAAAATGGATCGACGATAACCGTAATCTTTTAAAACCACCTGTTGGCAATCAATGCGTATATAAAGATGCCGAGAATTTTATCGTCATGGTGGTCGGTGGTCCCAATGCAAGAAAAGACTACCACTTCAATGAGACCGAAGAACTCTATTTCCAGGTGGAAGGAGATATCGTAGTCCGGATCATCGACAACGGCGAGTTCAGGGATATTCCGATCAAAGAAGGGGAAATATTCCTGCTTCCACCCAAGACTCCGCATTCACCACAGCGCGGACCAGGTACTGTTGGACTGGTAATAGAAAAGAAAAGAGAAACAGAAGACGATGGTTTTATGTGGTTTTGTGAAAAATGCGGCAACAAACTATATGAAGAGACATTGCATGTGGATGATATTGTCAAACAATTACCACCCGTGATGAACCGCTTCTGGGAAGATACTATGCACCGGACCTGCGATAAATGCGGAGCTGTGATGGAGCCACCGGTTAAGAAATAGTTTATAGTTTGAAGTTCGAGGTTTGATGTTGCTTAAAACACTAAAAGACTTTAGTTATGGCAACTATCATGAGATTCGAAGAATTAGAAGTGTGGCAAATGACAAGGATTCAGGTAAATAATTTTGACAAGTTGGTAGAACAAACAACACTTGGCAAAAATTATGAACTACGAAATCAAATGGATAAATCATCAGGATCAGCCATGGATTGTATTGCCGAAGGTTTTGATCGTTCAGGAAACAATGAGTTTAAAAACTTTCTGCTAATTGCGAAAGGTTCAAACGCTGAATTTCGTTCACAATTATACCGATGTTTGGATAGAAAACATATCAATAAAGAAAAATTTGACGAACTGTATTCAAAAAACACCATACTAGGCAATAAGTTGATTGCCCTTGTAACATACTTGCAGAACTCTACCTACAAGGGGCAACGCTACAAAAAAGACGATCCTGCATAACCTCAAACATCAAACCTCAAACTTCAAACAGAACTTACGTTGAAAATCGATATACACACCCACATCATGCCGGAAACCATGCCGGACTGGACCAAAAAATTCGGCTACGGCGAATTCATCCACCTCGAGCACCGCAACTGCGAAGCCTGTATGATGAAAGGCGATAAACTGTTCCGGGTCGTAGAAGAGAATTGTTATAAAATCGATTCCAGGTTAAAGCAAATGGAAGAAACGGAAGTGAGCATACAAGTGCTCTCTACTATCCCTGTACTTTTTAACTATTGGGCCAAACCTGCAGATGGGTTGGAAACATCACGTTTTTTCAACGACCATATCGGCGAAACGGTTGAAAAAGAGAACGGACATTTTATCGGCCTGGGAACGGTGCCCTTGCAAAATATCGATCTTGCCATCAAAGAGATGGAACGCTGTATCAAAGAGCTAAAGATGCCGGGACTGGAGATCGGCTCTAATATCAACGGCAAGAATCTCTCAGACCCATCCTTCCATCCTTTTTATGAAGCTGCGGAGAAACTCGGTTGCGCCCTGTTCATCCATCCCTGGGATATGATGGGCGAAGATGAAATGGAAAAATACTGGCTCCCATGGCTGGTGGGTATGCCCGCGGAAACGTCGAGAGCCATCTGCTCCATGATATTCGGCGGTATATTTGAAAAATACCCAAAACTGCGTGTTGCCTTTGCACATGGTGGCGGATCCTTCCCTTTGACTATCGGTCGCATCGAACATGGATTTAAAGTAAGACCCGATCTTGTAGCCGTAGACAATCCTATCAATCCAAGAGATTATATCGGCAAGTTCTGGATCGATAGCCTCGTGCATGATAGAAAAGCATTCAGCTACCTGATCGATACGATGGGTGAGGATACCATCTGCCTCGGGAGCGACTATCCATTCCCGCTGGGTGAACATGAACCCGGGCGACTGATCGAAAAAATGTCATTGGGTAAAAAGACAACAAAAAAACTATTGTACCGGAATGCGCTTGACTGGTTGGGTGTACATGAAAAGAACCTGCCGGAGTTTTAGGGCGAAAGATTTAGCGACTTTGGGAACAAGCTATTTAAACGAGATTTAGCACGCAGGTTTTCATGATGATTAAGAGCTTTTAAGATCTTTCAGCGAAAACCATAACCATCATAACAACCTGTCTGCCGGCAGGCAGGTCTGCGGCCCTGCCTTCATTTAAGATACACAAAACGTTCCTACGGAACGTGGTGAATGATCATTCTGATATTCTACCCATAAGATGTCCCTACGGGACAAACATGCTCCGATCCCGTTTTTCAGAGCGATGAGAATATAACCGCAGAGCGGAGGGATCCTAGAGAAAATTCATGGTTGGACTAAACTCAGCGAGCTCCGCGTTCCTTGCGTGAAATATTATTCATTAAACAGGTCCGGGTAATCCGTAATGATCCCATCCACTCCCAGCTTCTTCAACTCCTCGATCTTTGTTTTTTCATTCACCGTCCAGGGGATCACCTTCATATTCCGGGCATGGCATTTCTTTAGCAGGGCTTCATTTACCAACTGGTAAGCAGGACTGTAGATCGTTGGTGTAAAACCCAACGCTTTCAGCTGGTCCTCCAGCGTACGCAAATCCGTATCCTCTATCAGCATCGCTGTTTTAATGGCAGGATATTGTTTATGCAGGTACTGCAATGTCCTGAAATCAAAGGACTGGATGATCACCTGCTCTTCAATATGTTTTTCTTTGATCACCGTCATCAGCAGCTCTACAAATTCTTCCGGTTTAGGCTGGAACACCCCATCGAACGCAGGGTTGCTTTTTGTTTCAATATTATAATAAGGAAATGGCCTTCTTCTTGTCATCATATCCTTATTCACACTGTCGATCACATCTGCGAGTAAAGGTTTTGTTATTTTTATTTTTTGCTGCCGTGGAAAACGGGGATGTGGTTTCAGCCCCACATCAAATGTTTGCGTTTGTTCATAGGTCATCCAGTAAATATTGAACTTCCTTTCTTCCCTTTCGCCCATATAAGTTCCATCGGGCTTGGTGGTAATATCTTTTGCAAACCATTGGTCATGCGAAAGAATGACCTTCTTGTCCTTGGTGATCACCACATCCATTTCGAGGGTCGTTACACCCATTCCCAATGCATACAACATCGCCGGAACTGTATTCTCCGGCATTAGTCCCCGGCAACCCCGGTGACCCTGTTTGTCGAATTCCCCCTGTACCCAGGTTTCTTTCGCGGTATTCGTTGAAACGTCCTCCATAGTTTTTTTGGTTGATGAACAGGCCACAAAAAACAACAGCAGGCCGAATAAGTATCGATTTTTCATGAGGGAAACAATTTAGCTCTTCTTTGCTCCATTATTGTACCAATCTCCCCGGCATCCCCGCCTTTCTTCTTCAATTCAGCAATAATAGTATCATAACTCTTCTCATTCCGGTTCTGGCTGAGTTTAAACACATTTTCTATCACTTCCACTTCTATCTCGAAAGAAACAATGGCTTTCATGAGCTGTCCCGTATAGTCGGCCGGCAGGTTGTCAAAAACGGTAGTGGAAGCCGGGTTATTGTCCTCGTAATACAAAGTCAGCCGTTTCAGGATCGCGACTAATTCATCGGCCCCGCCAAAACGAATTCTTCCCTTCACATGAACGCTCATATAATTCCAGGTACTTGCCTGGTGCGGATTGTCATACCAGGTTGCGCTCACATAGGTATGCGGACCGGTAAAAACAGCCAGCACATTATTATTATGTACAAAAGCTTTGTGATGATCGGTATTCTTCATCATGTGCCCCGAAAGAAACAATTTACCATCCCGTTCATCAATAAAAAAAGGCACTTGCGTAGCAACGGGTTTATTATTTGCATCACACCCGCTCAAAAAAGCAAAGGGATAGTCTTTGGCAAATTGAAGAACGATTTCTTTGTCTTCTTCTTTAAAATACGAAAGACTGTACATAGTTTATGGTTTTTGGTTTATGATTCTGCTAAGGTAAATTTTCTCCGTATTAAATTAAACTCTGCTTACATCCGGGTCCAGGGTTTTGCATACGACAAAAGTGTTTTACACTTTAAACGACCCAACCAAAACAATAAACCATAAACCGCTTATACTGTTTGGGCAATTTTCTCGGAATTAATGTTCTCATTTCTCATAGAAATACTTCTCACCACATGATCGGCAAAATCGGAGAATGCTTTTTTCGTGATCGCATCATCACTCATCATCACCGGTACGCCCGTATCACCTCCTTCACGGATGCTCTGTACGATCGGTATCTGTCCCAGGAAAGGAAGATCATACTCATCCGCCAGGCGTTTGCCCCCATCCTTTCCAAAAATGTAATATTTATTTTCCGGTAATTCTGCCGGAGTGAAATAACTCATATTCTCCACCAGCCCGATCACCGGTACATTCAGTTGTGCCTGCCCAAACATTGCGATACCTTTCTTCGCATCTGCCAGTGCCACATCCTGCGGGGTGGTAACGATCACGGCTCCGGTTACGGGGACAGTTTGCATTAATGTGAGGTGAATATCACCCGTGCCCGGCGGCATATCTACCACCAGATAATCCAGTTCATCCCAATACACATCTGTCACAAATTGACGGATCGCACTGCTGGCCATCGGTCCTCTCCATACTACTGCATTTTTCTCATCCACCAGGAAACCGATACTGATCAGCTTGATCCCATATCTTTCTAATGGGGCGATCATGGGTTTTTCTCCTCCTACATCGATCATCATCGGCCGTTCACCTCTTACTCCAAACATGATCGGCACGCTGGGTCCATAAATATCCGCATCCATCAACCCTACTTTCGCTCCCTTCTGGGATATTGCCAGCGCCAGGTTGGCAGCAACAGTGGATTTACCCACCCCACCTTTCCCGCTCACTACGGCAATGATATTTTTTACACGGGGTAACAGTGCTTTATTGTCAGTGCGACGGGTAGTGGTATTGGCAGTAAAGTTCACTTTCACTACGGCATCCTTATTTACCAGTAATTTGATCGCATTGGTACAGGCCGTTTGCATCATATCCTTCATCGGGCAGGCTGGTGTAGTCAAAACCAGTGTAAATGAAACATCGTTGCCATCGATCACGACATCTTTGATCATGTTCAGCGTTACCAGATCCTTCCCCAGGTCGGGCTCCTGTACATTACTCAACGCTTCCAGTATTTTTTCCTTCGTCATTTTCCAAGTATTTGTTAAAAGTCTCCGTTCGCCGCAAAGTTAACCAATACAGGGAGCATTTTGTTTTACGAAATCAGCAACTTGTAGCTATTTTTGGCGCAGTGAAGAAATTTTTACTTTATACCGTCATACTGCTTTTTATCCTCCCCCGAACGGCGAAAGCACAGTTTGAAACCTCCCGTGATTCTGTAGTACAGTTGTTTGGCGTTATTATGACGGCCGATAGCCTCGTGGGCATCCCCGCAGTAAGCGTAATGGTCAAAGGCCAGAACCGGGGAACCATCTCCAATGCACAGGGCGTTTTCTCGATCGTGGTGCTCAAAGGCGACCAGGTGGAGTTCAGTCACGTGACTTATAAACCCAAGACCATTTCCATTCCCCGGAATATGGAAGGGAATCAGTACAGCGTGGTACAACTGATGGTGATCGATACGGTGTACTTGCCGGCCACCATCATCCGACCACGGCCAACCCAGGAACAGTTTGCCAGGGATTTTGTTAAGAACAAAGTACCGGACGACAATATCGAGATAGCCCGCCAGAATACCAGTGCGGCCAAACGAAGGATACTTTTACAATCTACACCGGCCGACGGTGGCGAAGCCAGCAAAATGCAATTCAACAGGATCGCCAGTAAAGCCACGCATTACGGGCAAACACCCCCGCAGAATATCTTCAATCCAGCTGCCTGGGCCGAATTTATATCGGCATGGAAGCGGGGAGATTTTAAGAATAAGAATTAATCCCCCGAACTACGTTCCCAACCTTCGCTTTCGCTCTGTTGCCCTAAAGGGGAGACTTAGATCAAAAAGTCATTACTGATTGTATGGAGGTTGAAAGCATTTAGTTTTTGCTTTAGCCAGCTCTTGCATTTCATAGCAGCTTCCTTGCGTCGCACTCTTGTACTTCCTGTTCATTGCTGGGCAAATACAATCTTCTTACATTTGTCGGTAAATCCATCACTTTTACAGTAAGTGAGATCAGCTAATCACCCCTTTAGGGGCAAAGGAAAATTTTAACTTTATGACAATCAGCGGGGGCATCTCTATCATCGGCGCCGGGACCATGGGAAATGGTATCGCACATGTATTTGCACAGTCAGGGTTTAAGGTCACGATCGTAGATGTATCCTTGTCGCAACTCGACAGGGCTATTGCCACTATTTCAAAGAACCTTGACCGGCAAGTGGCAAAAGGAACGCTGACAGAAGACCAGAAAAAAGCCACACTGGCCAATCTCAGCATCAATGCCAATATTATCGATGGCGTAAAAGATGCAGCGCTGGTGGTGGAAGCAGCAACTGAAAATATAGACCTGAAGCTGAAAATATTCGAGGACCTGGATAAATACGCCCCGAAAGAAGCCATCCTTGCTACCAATACTTCCTCGATCTCCATCACAAAGATCGCGGCCGTAACTGGCCGTGCAGGAAAAGTGATCGGGATGCACTTTATGAACCCGGTGCCGGTGATGAAACTCGTAGAGATCATCAATGGTTATGCGACAAAAAAAGAAGTGACCGACTCCATCGTTGAACTCAGCAAACAACTCGGCAAAGTTCCCTGTGTAGTGAAGGATTATCCCGGTTTTATCGCGAACCGGATCCTGATGCCGATGATCAATGAGGCCATTTATAGTTTATACGAAGGCGTGGCGGGTGTAGAAGAGATCGACACCGTCATGAAACTGGGCATGGCCCATCCCATGGGTCCTTTACAGCTTGCGGACTTTATCGGGCTGGATATTTGCCATGTATTCTCAAAGTATTACACGATGGCTTTGGCAATCCCAAGTATGCACCTTGCCCCCTGCTGGTAAATATGGTTACCGCCGGTAAACTGGGGGTGAAAAGCGGGGAAGGATTTTATGTGTACACAGCGGGTAGCAAAGACCTGGTGGTGAGTGAACAGTTTAAATAGCGATACAACACGACCCTCATGAAAAAATATTTTCTATCCTGCTCCTTCCTGTTACTGTCGATCCTTGTTTTTGCACAGGACAAAGACAGCAAGGCCTACAAGATCGGTTATGCACTCGGGCAGGCTGCGGGCATTATTCTTATTGCAGTGCTGATATTCTTCCTGATCAAAAAATTGCGGGGGAAAAGATGAGTTGGACTACTAACACTGTACTGTTGAAAGATCCGGCAACGGTGAGTTGCAAGGAAATATTCCAGGCGGTTTGTGATGAGCTGGGCCATTACTACAGCAAAATCGGTTTTAAATATGCGGCATCACGGCCCAAGCTCGCGATCGCCCGGGGCAAACTGAAGCTGGACATCCGGTTTTATTCAAGTCACAGCAACATGCCCGGAGAATATGTGAACCTCGAGATCCTGGCAGAGTTTTACGCTCCCGAACTGAAACAAACAAGAACAAAAGGATTCCTGTTTGGCCATACTGCACTATTTTATCTGAAAAATGATAACGATAACCCGCAAATAAGAAAAGGTATCTCCATCTTTGGAGAAGAAAGAGAAGCGATTGTTGAAAATTCGCAGGGATCTGAGTTGATATACAGCAACAACTGCAATATAGCCGGCCTTACAGGGGATAGATTCAGTAAGATCGTTGCGTTCATCGATTCAAAGATCATATACTGGCTGGATCAACTACAAACAGAAGATGGAATTACCGCATTCCTGGAACAGGCCGGTTTCTCCCGCGCAAAAAGCCTGGTGGATACCAATTCAAACTTTGTTGCTTACGTAGAAGCAAATTTCCCAACTATCGAAGTAGAAAATGCTCTGCAAAACTTTTAGGGTCTGGGAAACTTACAGCTTCGCAGTTTGTATTCTATCGCTTCCATCGATTTCACATCCGTCAGTCCGTCAACCGCTGGTGCCTCGCCGTTGATGCAATATGCATCGCAAACCCTGCGAGTGCAATATCCTTCAGCAGGTTCACAAAAGCCAGTTGCCGCATATCCGGATCCCCCGAACTCTTATAGTTCGGCCAATGGATCGTAACTACAAAGACCAGTAACAGGAATGCCAGCAGGTAACCGGCGATAGCAACGAAACGGTTGGCAATAAATGCAAGGCCGGCAAGAATAAAAGCAACGCCTACAACATAGACCCAGGCGATGCCTCCCGGAAGATAAGTGGGTACATAAACCAGCATGTTTTCCGGGTGCCTGAAGTGGTGGATGCCAAAAAGGATCAATATGATGGCCAATAGCCAAATGGCTATGCGGGAAACAAGGTGATGATTCATAAAAAGAGCTTTAGGATATAAAAGTTACGAAGAAAGCAGAAGATCGGAAAAATTGATTATACACGTTCTGCGGGATCGTTCTGCGAGACTTCCACTGAGCTTGTCGAAGTGTCTCGCAGCCTTATTCTGTCGCCTCTGGCGACCTAACCAGCTCGTTTTTCAATCTCCACACCCTTAATATCCTTCAACCTTCCCAACACTGCTTCCAGCCCCTTTTTCGGTATTCCCGTTTCCAGCAAACAAAACAATTGCTGTTCCTGCCCCGCGACCACACATTCAAATTGTTTCAGCACCCGCATCACTTCGTTCATTTGCGTATAATCAAACTGGAGGCGGTAATAAATAAGAACAGGCTTTAGAATAATGGCAGTATTTTCCAGTGCCATTGCAGCGCTCGTTTTATAAGCATTGATCAAACCCGGAACACCCAATAGTGTGCCGCCGAAATACCGGACAACAATGATGAGTATATTGGTCAGTTGTTTGCTGTCGATCTGGCCCAGGATAGGACGCCCCGCCGAACCGGAAGGCTCACCATCATCGCTTAGCCGGTAACTGTTTCCATCCAGTCCCAGCCGATAAGCAAAACAATGATGTACTGCTTTGGGATGCTCTTTTTTTAACCCGGCGAGCTTTTCTTTGAATCCTGTAAGATCATCAACAGGGAATGCATATGCAATGAACCGGCTGCCGCGATCCTTGAATTCAGCAACAGAGGCTCTTTCAATGGTATGGTAATGCGAATCGCTGACCATGCTACCAATCTTCTTTGTGCGGGAAATAAATATCGATCGTGTCGCTCAGGAGATTTTCTGAAATACAGAGGATCGCATTCTCCGGCGCAGGTGCGTTCAGTCCTTCTTTTATGATCAACTCTTCATTGGTGATCACCCGCATTTCATCCCAGGGACCTTCATCAATAAATGACTGGAGTAATTGTGCCCCTCCTTCCACCAGTACACTCTGGATATTTAACTGGTAAAGGGCTTTCATGACTTCCTTTAACGGGGAAACAGCGGGTTTGATCTTGTAATACCAGGTTCCGCCCTGCTGTTTCAACAGTTCAGCGTGCATATTCTCCGGTATATCATGTTTGATAGTATTGAAAACGATCGTTGGTGAAGGCCCGTTAAAAAGCTGAAGCGTTCCCGGTAACCGCAGGTTTCGATCCATTACCAGTCGTATAGGGGAAGGCCCGTTCCACAACCTTGTTGTTAAAGCTGGATCGTCCAGCAATGCAGTGTTGGTTCCAACAAGTATTGCCGCTTCTTCGCTACGCCATTGATGAACCAAACGATTGGAATATTCGTTAGTGATAAACAACCGGGCCTCCCTGCCCTCCAAAGGAG
>JANOHQ010000178.1:0-3251 GCA_031406595.1 Chitinophagaceae bacterium | reverse complement strand
TGGCTGAACGCTTTTCCGAGCAGCTCAACAATATCACTTGCCACTATCGCCTCCATCGAAAGCTCTTTCACCGCGATATCCCCGGCCAGGCCGTGAAGATAAACACCCAGTATCGCCGTTTCCACAGAACTATATCCTTGTGCTAATAACCCGGTCAATATACCTGTCAGCACATCACCGCTTCCGGCCGTAGCCATTCCCGCGTTGCCGGTAGCATTAAAGAATCCTTTGCCATCTGTAGTAGCAATAAATGTATGATGACCTTTTAATACAATTATGCAGTTCAGTTCTTTTGCCTTTTGCAGGGAAAGCAAAACCCTGTCAAACTCATTGGCTGTTTCGCCGAACAGTCTTTCAAATTCTTTGGGATGCGGTGTGAGTATTGAACCGGCCGGGATCAGTTTATACAAATCTTTTTGTGTGGAGAGTAAATTCAATGCATCCGCATCCAGCACTACGGGGAGTCGATAGGTATCGAAGATCTCCCGCAATAACATTTTTGTTTCAGGTGCTGTGCCGATACCCGGTCCGATACCGATCGTGTCATACTTCGTAAGGTCTTCTTCGATCCGTGTATTACAATTCGCATTTGGATCTGTTGTTACCATGGCTTCGGGGACCGTGGATTGCAGTATAGTATACCCGGATGCAGGTATATGGCAGGTGAGCAGCCCCACACCACTGCGCAAGCAGGCTTTGGCGGACAACACAGCAGCGCCAATTTTCCCATGGCTTCCCGCTACCAGTAATGCATGACCGAAATTCCCCTTGTGCGAAAATCGTTTCCGGGGCTTATGAATAGAATGAATGATCGTGTCATCTGCCAGTTCAAAACGACCATGAAGCATATCATAAAAACCAGCATGAAGACCGATGTCAAGGATATGGATTTCACCGACAGCTTCTTCGTTCTCCGCAAACAGGAATGCCGGTTTATAACATTGAAAACTGAGCGTATGGTCAGCCAGTATCTTCAATGCTCCCCTGGAAGAACGGTCTGCAAACAACCCGCTCGGTATATCAATGGAAACAACAGGCCGGTTGGATTGGTTGATATGCTTCACCAACCCCGCTGTTACGCCTTCCAGTTCCCGGTTCAGTCCCGAGCCAAACAACGAGTCAATGATCACCTGTCTATCGGGAAAAGAATGGAAATGTTCTTCGGATTGTATAAAATGGATATCGTGTCCCGGAAGTTTATGCAATTTGGCCAGGTTGGCCTGGAAATCTTCCGTGCCTTTATGACCAAACTCAAGGATATGCACGGTAACAGGGTAATGCTTTTCCATCAGCAAACGGGCGATGGCCAGTCCATCACCGCCATTATTGCCTTTGCCGCAAAAGATACCAAAGGACGAAGCCAACGGATATTGCAGGAGCAGCCATTCCACGCATTGGTCAGCGGCCCTTTCCATCAGGTCCTGGGTAATGCCTAAAGCGGCGCCTACCAGCAATCTTCCCAAACCATCTTTTACGGCTGAGGGGTAATTGCGTAACTGGAGTATATCGCGATAGGTGATGAGGCCAATCAGTTTACCCTGCTTATTTACTACGGGTAGTTTTTCTATCTTATACTGGCGCAGTATCTTTTCGGCTTTCTTAAGATCTGTTCCTTCAGGGGCAATAATGAGGTTATCTTTTGTCATTACCTCTTTTACTTTGCGGCGCTTATCATATTCAAACCTAAGGTCACGGTTGGTAAGAATACCCACTAATTTTTGTTGTACATCAACAATAGGGATTCCGCCGATCCTGTTTTCTTTCATCAGTTTTAAGGCATCCCCGATGGTAGCATCCACCAGCAGCGTAATGGGGTCTATGATCATACCACTCTCACTGCGTTTTACTTTGCGTACCTGTTCAGCCTGGCGCTCAATGCTCATATTTTTATGCAGGATGCCTAAGCCACCTTCCCTTGCAAGGGCAATGGCTAAACTGGCTTCGGTTACCGTATCCATTGCGGCAGATAACATAGGTATGTTGAGTATGATGTCTTTGGTAAGATGTGAACGGGTATCCACTTCGCGGGGAAGCACTGCGCTGAAAGCGGGCATTAATAATACATCATCGAAGGTAAGGCCTTCGCCAAATAATCTTGCGTGCGCAGACTTGTTGCGGGGAGAAGTATTTCCTGTTGCCATGTGCAAAGATAGCCCAGTGGGTAAATTCACTCCAAAACTTTTTCTGTGCTGTTGATTATTAAGGTATAACACCACAATACGGCTATTCCGGGCAATCGAATTGTCTTTACTTTTGCAGTAATGAAGAAAAAATCTCCCGGCGTGGGAACTGCGTATTTTAATTTTCAATTTGGATTGCTCTGCGTCAGTAATTTTTTATTCAGTGCCAGTTTTAGTATGCTGATCCCTGAATTGCCTGGATTCCTGACCCAATTAGGGGGCGCCGAATATAAAGGATTGATTATAGCGCTGTTTACTTTAATGGCAGGTATTTCCCGGCCATTCAGCGGAAAACTAACCGATACGGTGGGCCGTGTACCGGTTATGATATTCGGATCATTGGTTTGTGTGGTCTGTAGTTTGCTGTACCCGTTACTTACTACGGTGAGTGGGTTTTTATTATTGCGTTTTTTTCATGGTTTCTCTACGGGGTTCAAGCCCACCGCCACCTCGGCGTATGGTGCAGATGTGGTACACGAATCAAGAAGGGGTGAGGCTTTGGGCGCCCTGGCAATCGGTTATACATTGGGTTCCTCTGTAGGGCCGCTGGCAGGAAGTTACCTGGTAACCCATTATTCTTACAATACCATGTTCTATGTGTCTGCACTATTTGCATTAGGCTCTGTTGGTATTCTATATAATATTAAAGAAACCCTACCCAGCCCGCAAAAATTTTCTTTACCGCTGTTGAAAATCAAACGCACCGATATCTTTGACCCCAGTTCTGTTAAACCTGCTGTGATCATGCTGCTGTTATATTTCCCTTTGGGATGTGTGCTCACCATATCACCTGACCTGAGTGAATCTGTGGGCCTTCAAAACAAAGGTTTTTTCTTTGCATGTTTCACAGTTGCCTCTTTGTTTATAAGATTCGCTGCGGGAAAAACTTCCGACAGGTATGGCCGTATGATTGTATTGGTCTGTTCTTCTATAACCATGGTAATAGCCATGACATTTTTGTCATTTGCCCATTCGGTTACCATGGTAATTGTAAGCGCTGCTATCATGGGCTTCAGCATGGGCATAAATGGCCCTACCATTATGGCATGGACCATAGATCTTTGTAAGGTT
>JANOHQ010000257.1:0-2551 GCA_031406595.1 Chitinophagaceae bacterium | reverse complement strand
GCGGTAGTGACTTAATTATTTTAAGAACTTTTATTATACCCCGGAATGGAGTTGATACCATTTCTGCTTGCTGTCCACCCCGATATTAATCGGGGCGTGTCTACCAAACCTGCCTGCCGGCAGGCAGGTCCACCACCAGGGCTGGTTGTTAAAAAAAAATCCCTCCGCCGCAGGAGGAAGGATTCTCAGAGCGAAAGACCGGGCTCGAACCGGCCACCCCGACCTTGGCAAGGTCGTGCTCTACCAAATGAGCTACTTCCGCATATTGTTTGCTGAGTTTTAATTCAGCATTAAAAGAACTTTCTGTCTGTCTACCATCCCTATCCTTCGGCATTCGCTCAGGACTATCGGGAGAACTACTTCCGCATATTGTTTACCTGCCTAAACAGGTATTTAAAGAACTAAGGGGTCGCAAAAATAGGGCATGGGCCCTTTTTAAAAAAATTTTACGGGAACTTATTTATACTTGGGAGTATATAAACTGCTTTCCTGCACCGGTACTTCCTGCTTCTCATAACGCTTGGTGTACAACATGTAACATCCGCCTAAAACAAATGCTACGATACAGAACACCTGCAGGTAAAAAAGGAACGCCGAAGAAGATACCCAGTTATGGGTGAAATCCTTTTCCTTGATCTTTTGTATTTCCTGGTCGTATTCGTGGGTATTGCTCATTGACACGGTTTTGTGGTGCAAAAATAGGGTTTCAGGCTAAAAAATCACTTTGTTTTACTCACTATTTCACTAAAATACTTCTTCTTCCTCCCGAAGTGCTGCCATACCATATTCTTTTGCAGGTAGCCGGAAAGGGGGCCTTTTTTGGTCACCGGGAACACACTTTTCTTTTGATGAAACAACCACCATTTAATAAATGCCAGCTGGGCCCGCAGGATGGCAATAAAATAGCCGCCATCACCACTCAGTAAACCTTTCCAGGCGGAGACCGCATCGAGGAAATTCCGGGCCGGCATCACCCATAGTTTTTTAGACAAAGGAAGATTCTTCGACAACATGATCCGGTTGTTCCTGAAATTGAGATAGGTCTTTAATGAATTACCTCTCGGTAATGTACCTCCACCCACATGGTAAACAATGGACACTGGACAGGAGTATATCTTGTGTCCTGACAACTGTATCCGCCAGCAGAGGTCGATCTCTTCCTGGTGAGCAAAAAAGTACTCGTCAAAACCCCGGGCTGCATGAAACACCGACGGGCGTATGAATAAGGCAGCACCACTAGCCCAAAAGATCGGCTCCGACTGATCATACTGCCCTTTGTCTTCTTCACTCACGTCAAATACTCTTCCTTTGGCAAAAGGATAACCATATCTATCCAGCCAGCCACCGGCCGCACCGGCATATTCAAACATATTCCTCTTATAATAAGAAAGGATCTTGGGTTGACAGGCCGCGATAGCCGGGTCGCTATCCAGGAGACTGACCATCGGATCGAGCCAGCCGGGTTCTACTTCCACATCAGAATTCAACAGCATATAATAATCACCCTGCACCTGTTTTAAGGCTTCATTATAGCCTTTCGCAAAACCATAATTCTCTGTAAAACGGATCTGTCGTATAGCGGGATAATGCTCATTCAGAAAGGAAATAGAATCATCGGTGGAGCCATTATCGGCCACGATCACTTCATAGTTGGTATAACGGGTCAATAGCACGGAAGGAAGAAATTGTTGCAGGTGTTTTCTTCCATTCCAGTTCAGTATTACAATGCTAACTTTGGGCAAGGGGTTCACTATCGTGTAAATATTTGTTCAAAAATAAGGTAAGCCGGTTTATCCCGGTCATTAAGAAGCAGACCGCACAATACGAACTATGCTCAGGCAACTATTAAACTGGAGAACAGCATTGGCGGTAGTGGCGATTTTGATCGTCAGCGGCACCATTATTTATTCTCAATACCTGGCCCGCAAGATCGCCAAAGATGAAAAGCAAAAAGTGGAACAATGGATCGAAGCCGGTAAATTCATCCTCACGTCCCCGGATGAGGCTGATACCCGCCTCGCTTCCAAGATACTGACCGAGAACATATCCATTCCCATTATCGAGACCGATGAGCATGATATTCCCTCTGGCACTTCCATCAATCTTGATTCTGCAAAAATTGCCAACGATTCCAATTACCTCTACAGGAAAGTAAAACAGTTCAAGAATATCCATACGCCCGTAGAATGGACCGATCCGAAGGATTCCAGTGTACATAACCGTTACTATTATGGAGACTCCAAATTGCTGAACGAAGTACGCTACTACCCTATTATACAGTTATGCATTGTGGCGCTGTTCATTATCATCATCCTGTTATCGATAAGAAGCAGCTACCGGTCTACCCAAAACCAGGTCTGGGCTGGTATGGCAAAAGAGACCGCTCACCAGTTGGGTACACCCGTATCATCGCTTGAAGGTTGGGTGGAAATGCTGAAAGAGACATCTGGCAATGAGAAGATCGTTACGGAACTCGGGAAAGATGTGGACCGGCTGCGACTGGTATCGGATCGTTTTGGCAAGATCGGCAGTACCCCTCACCTGGAAGAAA
>JANOHQ010000234.1:0-12159 GCA_031406595.1 Chitinophagaceae bacterium | reverse complement strand
CCATCATGATCTCGCAACTCCCGTCGGTCATCTTGGCTTCCAGCAATTCATCACCTTCCATAATATTGATCGCATTCACACCGGTTTGGCGGGGACGGCTGAAATCCTGGAGCTCGGTCTTCTTGATGATCCCTTTTTTGGTACAAAGAACAATATTATGCGATTTTACGAATTCCTCATCCTTCAGGTCTTTTACATCGATGATCGCCCTTACTTTATCATCCGGGGGTAATTGTACCAGGTTCTGGATCGCTCTTCCCTTGCCGGTCTTCTCTCCTTCGGGGATCTCGTATACATTCAACCAGTATACTCTTCCTTTCTCGGTAAAGAAAAGCATAGTATGGTGGGTAGAAGCCACAAACAAATGCTCGATATAATCCTCGTCTCTTGTTTTGCCACCGATCACTCCCCTTCCACCCCTGCGCTGCGAACGATATTCATCAGCAGGCGTACGTTTGATATAACCGAGGTGGGAAATCGTTATCACCACATCTTCTTCCTTGATCAGGTCTTTTATTTTTACTTCATCATCAAGATAGGTGATCTCTGTTTTTCGCTCATCACCGAATTTCTCTTTGATCTCCAGCAGCTCGGTCTTGATCACATCAAACCGCATTCCTTCATTTGCCAACAACTCGGTGAGGCGGGCGATCAGTTGCATCAGTTCATCATATTCTTCCTTGATCTTATCTCTTTCCATTCCCGTCAACCGCTGTAAACGCAGTTCCAGTATGGCTTTGGCCTGTATCTCATCCAATCCCCATCCGGCATTGATCAAATTCTCCCTGGCAATATCCGGGGTAGAAGAACTGCGGATCAGGGCAATCACTTCATCGAGGTGATCCAATGCGATCAGGTAGCCTCTTAAAATATGCGCTCTTTTCTCAGCTTCTCTTAATTCAAATTGTGTCCGACGAACGACTACTTCATGACGGAATTCGATAAACTCACTGATCAGGTCTTTCAGGTTGAGCGTCCTGGGTCTTCCTTTTACGATTGCTACATTATTGATACCGTAGGAGGTCTGCAGGTCGGTCAGTTTATACAACTGGTTAACGATAACATTGGCGATCGCATCTTTTTTAAGATCGACCACTACCCTTGTACCTTCTTTATTATTCGATTCATTGTTCACATTGGAAATGCCATCGATCATTTTTTCATTGACCAGTTCACCGATCCGGTTGGTCAGCGCATCCCGGTTCACCTGGTATGGCACTTCGGTAATAATGATCTGTTCACGTCCATTAGCTTTTGCTTCCACGGTCAATTTTCCTCTTACTACTACCCTGCCCCGGCCAAAATGCATGGCGGCTTTCACTCCTTCCATTCCATAGATAACACCACCGGTGGGGAAGTCGGGCGCTTTTACATGCTGCATCAGTTCTTCGATCGTGATCTCCCGGTTATCAATGAACGCCATACAGCCATCGATCACCTCGGTAAGGTTATGCGGCATCATATTCGTGGCCATCCCTACGGCAATACCACTGGAACCATTTATTAATAATTGAGGAACCCTGGTTGGAAGAACGGTGGGTTCTTTTTCAGAATCATCAAAGTTTAGCTGGAAGTCAACAGTATCTTTTTCCAGGTCATCCAGCATATGCTCGGCAAGCCGCTCTAATCTTGTTTCCGTATAACGCATGGCCGCCGGGCCATCCCCATCCTGGTTACCGAAATTACCCTGTCCATCCACCATGGTATAGCGCATACTCCATTCCTGGGCCATACGTACCATTGCATCGTAGACCGAAGTATCCCCGTGCGGGTGATATTTACCCAGCACTTCTCCCACGAGACGGGCGGATTTTTTATAGGGCTTATTGTAATGCAGTCCCAGTTGGTTCATCGCAAATAAAATGCGGCGGTGTACGGGTTTCAAACCGTCTCTTACATCGGGCAGGGCGCGGCCAACGATCACCGACATCGAATAATCGATATAGGCAGTCTTCATTTGCTCTTCGATGTTGACGGGAATTATCCGGTTGCTGTCGTTAGTTTCCAGTGGGGTCATGTTCTCTTCCATCGTTGATTTTCCTTCTTCTTTTTAGGTGAATTTTTACCTCAAACAGGGCTGAAATAAGACCGTATTTTGAGGTTCGCAAATCTACCTTTTTAAAGCCTGAAAACCTGATAAAAATCCTTCTTTTTTGCACCTGTTTTTCACCGTGAAAGGGCTGTTTTTCAATATGCCAGCGGGCAAAATTTATAACAAGCCTTTTGCAGTTAGCGGCACGTATTTTTCGTTTAAAAGAGATCTGAATAAACCAGTAAATGAAGAGCTATATCCTCCTGCGTGATCGTGTTGAAACTAAGGCCATGAGCCTGGAAGAGCTGCATGCTATGGGTTTGCGGCCGACCGACAGGATCTGGGTAGAATGCCAGAGCTGGGATTGGGAGCGGCCGGAACAGGTAGCTGAGTTAAAAATGTTACTGGATGGACAGACCCCGCAAATCAACAGTACCCCTGCACAAAGCCCGGCGATACCAAAGGAGCCAGTGAAAAAAACTTCATCGGCAATAGCTGGACAACAAACAGTACCGGGCAAAAAGCCCGCCGTTTTACATATAAAGAAAACGATCCTGCCTGACCCCATTTCTACAATAGCGGCTCAACAACCAATGCCCGGAGAAGAACCCGAGCTAATAGTGGAACAGAAGAAGGTGCTACCTCTCCCGGAAGCAGAAGCCGATATGTATAAGTATGGTGGCATCAGTTCCGTAGTTGCTGCGATGAGGGAGGATTCAGGCTCCAACGCAGACAATAATGCGGCCGTAACGGTAAACGATAATCCTCCCACTACGGTAAACGGGTATGCTGGCATCAAATCACAACAAGACTCTCCGGCCCTCGAAACAAATTATACCCGTTCCCTTGATGAGATAAAAGAGCTCTATGTAAAGAACCTCGCTGAACAGGGCCGGTTGAGGAAAATAAAAAAATGGGGACCAAAGGAATTGAAAAAGGTAGCTGTGTATATTGGTTTTGCAGCCGCCGGAGCCCTGATTATGGTGCTGGTGACGAACAGCGGAAACAAGAAAACAACTACTACCCTGCCGGTAACGCAACAACCGGTTGCATCTCTTACACAACCGATTAATAATACTCAGGACCCGGTGGACCCCCAGGCAATAGAACCAGCTAATACGGTGGCAACAGTTGAAAATATTCGCCCGGAGGAAACCGTTCCCGATCGTTTAGATGAAAAAAGATCAACAGAACCAGTAAAACCGGCGAACCCTGAAAAAAGATCGGTGGTTGTTCCGGATGAGAAGGAAAAGGAACCGGTCACGAAGACCGTGGTGGAAGAACCCGGTTTAAAAAAAATTGACAACAGGTCAACTATTTCTTCACAAGTATCGCTGAAAGCGAACGATTATACTACAGGTTCTTTTGGCGGGATCCGTAACCTGGAAATGACGGTGCAAAACAATTCGAAATACCTGCTCGACGAAGTAATGGTGGAATTGAAATACCTTAATCTCGATGGAATTCTCGTGCATACAGATCATATTGTTTTCCGATCCATACAAGCAGGTCAGCCGGAAACCATGGCGGTCAAAAAAAGCCGGCGGGGTATGAAGGTAAAATACAGGGTCACTAAAATCGAATCCAAAGAAGCGGATAATAGTATGGCAGGTTTCTGAGGCTTGCTTAGCCCAAGTGATTTGCCCACTCGCAGAGTCCCGTGGACGGGGCCCTGCGGGCTGATGCCCGGGGCAATTGATTAATTCCCCTGACTGGCTTTCATATAAAATAGTGTCAGTGAAAATTAGATCCTTATAAATTACCACCACTGTTACCCGGGTTCAATTGCCACGGGCTTCAGCCCGTGGGTCGGTGCACTTACTAAAATGGGCTTTAGCCCAAACCTCCCCGCCTTTGCGTCTTAGCGGTTAAAATCTTTTAGCCACAGATAACACGGACGGTTTCCAGGCGTAAAGTATTTGATAACAGATCAAGAGCGTAAGGAAGTAATTGCCACTAATCAGACCAGCCAATGGTTTCAAGTAAGTAATTCTACCAATGGTTTTTTCCATCCCCGTTTAAGTTTTTCGTGGTAATTTTCAGCCTGTTAACCATGGCTTTATTATGAAGACGATCTTACTTTTTGGCGCAGGGAAATCAGCTACTGTCCTGATCGATTACCTGTTGGAGAATGCGATCACAGAGAATTGGAAAATCGTAGTGGTGGATGCCGACCTGAAACTGGCACAATCCAAGATCGGTGGCTCGCAAAGGGCCACCGCTGTTTCATTTGATATCAGGGATGCGGAAGAAAGAACCCGGTATATCCGCAACACGGATATCGTCATCTCGCTGCTTCCCCCTGCCCTGCATATCGAGGTAGCGAAAGATTGCGTCAAACAGCACAAACATTTACTCACTGCTTCTTATGTAGATGAGGAGATCCGCCAACTCCAACCGGCGATCGAAAAGAATAAACTTTTATTCCTCTGCGAAATGGGATTGGACCCGGGTATCGATCATATGAGTGCCATGAAGATCATCGACCAGATCCACCGGGACGGTGGAACGATCCTTTCTTTTCAATCCCATTGCGGTGGCCTGGTGGCGCCGGAAAGCGATGACAATCCCTGGCATTATAAAATAAGCTGGAATCCCCGCAATATTATCATGGCCGGAAAAGCAGGTGCACATTACCGTGAGAATGGGGAAGAAAAGAGGATCCCGTACGAGGAACTGTTTACCGGCGAAAGACAGGTGGATATACCGGGGATCGGGCCACTTAGCTGGTACCCCAACCGCGATTCACTGGGTTACACAAAACTATATGGCCTGGAAGAAGCACCCACCTTCATCCGCACTACCCTGCGCCATCCCGATTTTATGTATGGCTGGAAAAATGTGATCGACCTGAAACTGATCGATGAAACACCGCAGTATGATACCACCGGTAAATCATTACAGGAAGCGTTCAAGGAACATATGGATAAGAACGGTTTCAGTGAGTGGTTGAATGAGAAACTCACCGAACGCTTTGCTGAAACGAAAAGCATGATGGAGAGCCTGATCAGGCTGGCCGAAGCAGAGAACGAGGCGGAAATGGAAGGCACTCAAATGCCGGAATCCTTTATGGCTGCTGATGAGAAAGGAAATATCCAGGAAGTGGGAATAGATGATATCAAGAACAAGGCAGCGTCTTTCCTGGCGCATAAAATGCACGAGGCCAATCTTACCCTGAAGCAACTTTTTTTCCTGGGTCTGGATGACCAGGACACGCTGGTGAACAGGGGATTTTGCAGCCCGGCGGATATCCTCCAGTTCGCAGTAGAAAAAAAACTGGCACTACGCCCCTATGATAAGGATATGATCGTGATGCTCCACGAGATCGAATACGAGAAAAATGGCGAACGATCGGGCATCAAAAGTTCCCTGGTGGTAAAAGGAGAAAATAATTTGCGGACAGCGATGGCGAAAACAGTCGGCCTGCCGCTGGGTATTGCCGCTAAACTGATATTGAATGGCAGGATCAGATTAGCAGGTCTTCATATTCCAACATCCAAAGAGATCTATGAACCCGTATTAGCGGAGCTCGAAAAATATGCCGTACAGTTTTCCGAAGAAAGGAGCTGATCCTACCATACTTCCAGGTCTTTTGTAGCGAGTATCTTGTAACTCACATCGCGGAGAACGATCTTGTATTTCCCTTTACGGAGATATAGACCGTAATAGCCTTCGCGGTTAGTAATATACGTTTGATCGGCCGGCACCAGGAACCGGAGCATCTCCGCCTGGTATTCATTTTCATAATATGCCTGGACAAAAAACAGCATTTTTTCCGTGGGCTGTATCAATGTCAGCTTCCGTTCTCCTTCCAGGGAGAGCCAGGCCGGCCTGTTATGCCGGTAAACTGTAGCAGGATGCATTACCGTGATATCATAACCTTTTTCTTCCAGCGGGTTAAAAGGACGTTTGTCCCGGAAGATCACGGATGGGGTTGTGATCGAAAAACGGGAATTGAAATACTGGTAAAATAGTCTGCCGTATTCAAATTCACTGCCTTCAGTCATACCAGCCTGGTTGATCGTAAAAGGATCGATATTGCTTAGTTTCCTCAGCCAGTAACCCATAGGAGTATAATTCCCGGACCTCTCTTCGGAAATATGTGCGGATCCTGCATGTACCAGGATCTTTGAAGAAGGATCTCTTTTCAGTATATCTGCAATATGAGTGGCCTGCACAGAGTCGCGTTGAGAAAGGCTGTGTTCGGATGCCAGCGTGTCTTCATACGCAACAAGTTTATATCCCAGTTGTAATGCTTTTCTCACCAGCTCGCCTGCAACAGGTTCATAAGTATAATACCCGGTGAATACATTCAGCGAATCCAGGCATTTATTCGAAAAATTATTGAAAGCCTCCATAGCCAGGTAACGGTAGCCCTCCTTGTACAGATCTTCCAGTAAACTATAGGTGAAAGCCCTGTGTACCGGTTTGGCATGTGATTCATTGATCATGATCACCCGGTAATGAGGAGCATTGCTGATGATGGATGTTTTTGCCGGTGCCGATTGAATATTCTTCAGCTTGCTGATCGTATCTGCGATATGGTCAATGGCATCAGCAGATAACGAATCATAATTTTTTTCCTGGTAAGCGATAGCCTGGTGATAGTCGCCTGCAAAGGAAAGCATATCACTGAAGCTGGCGTTAAAGCTCCTCTCTCCCATCGAGCTTTTGAATTTTTGTTCCCAGCCGACGGCCTGGTAAAACGGGTAGAGATAATGGATCTCGGCACCCAGCCTGTTTGTTAAATACTTCAGTGATGAATCATATTTATTTGCGGCCTGTACTTTCGTGTATTTAAGCAGCTGTTCAAATGGAAGATAGGTTTGCGCAATGGAACCCAGGGAGCTGAAACAGAGAAAAAGGATAAGGGGGAGTTGTTTTTTCATGTTCAAATCGCAGCAATGATAATGCCTATCCTGTTAGTGAAAACTTAAAGTTAAGCGGATACACCGTGGTCAGTCTCAGCTTAGCTGATTTGAAAAATGCCACGAAAGGGTTATAGGAAATGGTATACCGGCCATCGTAACTTTAGCTTCCTTAACCAAAACCTTATTATTATGAAAAAGACATGTAAAGGTCTTGCTATCTGCATTCCTTTTATGCTGCTATTCATGAGCTTTGACTCACAGGCCCAGGAGCAGCGGGAAAGTTGGATCAGCAAGTCATCGTTGATCTTCAAAGCTGAAGTGGTACTGCTTCAGACATCGACCATTAACTGGAGCGATCCATCTACACTGGGGGTCGTTCGTTTACAGGAAATATTCAAAGGCGAACAAGAATTATCCGCGTTCATGAATGAACTTGTAACCGTCAATTTTAACGATCTCAAAACCGTGAAAAAAGGCCAGACTATTTTGGTCTATGCCAATATGTGGATAGCCAATGACGGGATCGCCGTTACAGAGATAGCGCACGAAGTGATCGGTGACAATAAACTGACTCCCGATAATTACAGATCTGAAATAAAAGAATCTTTGCAAAAGGCAGACATACTGGACCTGAAGTCAAGAGCGTCAAAAGCTGAACTGGTTGTTGCCGGTACTATTCTTTCGGTACGAAAAGCGCCTGCTTCCAAAACATTTGAGACGGAGCATAATCCCGAGTGGATACTCGCCGATATAAAGATCGATGAGTCGATCAAAGGTGGCCAGGCAGGCGGTTCTACACTGACCATTGCATTCCCGGGTAGCCAGGATTTTATGTGGTACCGGTCTCCCCGCTTTAAAGAAGGTGACAAAGCTATCTTATTCCTGTCCCGGGAGAATTTCGGGTACCAGGATGTCAAGCATTTTACGATCACCACCGCTGAGCAGGTCAGTGATATCCGTGAGCTTGATAAAGTAAGACAGGCTTTGAAGTAATTATTTTTTACCAAACACTAAAACCTTCTTGTATGAAAAAGACAATCTATTATAGTGTCCTTCCCTTTTTTCTTTTATTTTTTTCTTTTGTGGCAACAGCACAGATCGGGCTGGTTACCACGAAGGTCAGGGTCATCAATATGATCCCGAATGCACAGAGCAATGAAATAGGCCAGGACAGTGAACCTAACATAGCAGTCAATCCTTCCGATGTGAACAGGATGGTAGGATCTGCTTTCACTTCCAATCCAACCGGTGCAACGAACAGGGCACCTATCTTTATTTCAACGGATAAGGGCAGTACCTGGGCCATGAACAATATTGTACCCAGTGGAAACGGTGCCACGGGTGATATCTCACTCCAGTTTGGAACACAGGGCAACGAATTGTATACAGGTATATTACGGGGCGGCTCCGGGTTACGGATGAATATTTTAAGAAGCAATAATCCCTTCGGTGCTGCCGTGATGGAATTATTGGTTGACCGCCAGGGTGCCGGTGTTGACCAGCCTTATGTGGATGCAATCACCTCCATCGTGGCTGGTGCGCAAAGAGACAGGGTGTATGTAGGTAACAATGATTTCAACGCGGCAGGTGGAAGAACTGCCAGCGTGGAACTTTCACAAAATGCACGCACCAACCCCGCTCCTGCCGGTTTCACTACTGCAAGGATCGAACCCCGTGCTACCAATGGGCAGGATATGCCGGCGATCAGGACGACTGTAAACAGTGATGGAAATGTCTATGCTATTTTCTATCGCTGGGTGAATACGGGCACCCCCAATGCCCGTTGCGATGTTATTGTGGCAAGGGATAATAATTTTGGGACCATGGCCACACCGTTCTCCGCATTGAATGATCCGGGTGATGGTGTAAGGGGTATCCGGGTTGTCACCAATCGTTTGGTTCCGGCCTTTCCTTCCAACCTCGGTGCTAACAGGCTGGTAGCATCCAACCTGTCTATCGCTGTTCATCCTACTAACTCTGCAATAGTATATATTGCCTGGGCAGATCGTGTTGGCGCTACCGATTACACACTACACATGCGCCGGAGTACCGATAATGGTGCTACCTGGTCTGCTGACCTGCTTACGATCACTAATGCAACTAATCCTGCGTTGACGATCAATAGCGTGGGTACAGTTGGGTACTTATACCAGCAATTGACCGGTGGCCGCTGGGAAACGCATTTCAGAAGGGGAACCACTACCACCTGGAGTGATATGATCCTTGCCAACACACCCGACAATAATCCCGCCCCTACTTTTCAACCGTATATCGGTGACTATTGCGATGTGATGGCAGTGGGAAAAAATTTCTATGGAATATTTTCAGCGAGCAATATCCCCGACTCCGCCAATTTTCCGCAGGGAGTGAAGTACCAGCGTAATGCAAATTTTACAACTCACCGGGTCAGGAACCTTGCCAATACGGCTAATGTGGGGTTATCAATAGATCCATTCTTCTTTGCCGTGGAGCAGAAAACAATAGTCGATCCGTGCCTGTTCCTGTTGAGATGCACGATACCTGACCTGTCACTCGAAATGATAAGAATAAAATGCCTGGCAAAGCCCTGTATTTTTGTAGATCCGGTTCCTAAAAATTGCCTGGTGAAATTCAACTGCCCGGGTTGTGAAGGACCCAATATTTTATGTCCTCCGTATTATCATATGTACCTGGATGATTTTGATCCGCGTGCCTGGCAGGTAACCCTGGTAGACAAGTTGGGAGAGCCGATCGACTATGAAATGAATAAAACAAAGACCGGGATCGTATTAAGTTTCCGGCCGGACAAGAAAAATTATATTGAAAAACAGATCGGGGACTACTACCTCGTGTTTGAAGGTGCCAATGCAACATTGAAGAAAGAGTATGCATTTAAAACAAGGTTGGAAGTAAGTGACTACCGCTATAACGAACATGTGAAAATGGGATTGCAACGATAGTTCTTCATTAGAAAAGCTCTGTGTCATCAGCGACACAGAGCTTTTTATAATGCCCTGATCAATTGCAGTAATTCACTGACCCCTTCGGTTGCCGGTTTTTCGATCAATACCAGGTTTTTTGCAGGGGATATATAAGGGATCTTTTTATCGATCATGTATGTTGGTGTAGCGGGTGAAACATAATTTACCAGGCCTGCTGCAGGATACACCACCAGTGAAGTGCCTATGACAACGAAAATATCTGCACTACTCACAACCGGAACGGCTTCTTCGATCTTTGGCACCGGTTCTTCGAACCAAACAATATATGGGCGGAGCTGGGCACCGTCTTCTGCCCTGTCGCCCCATTGTATATCCCCTCTTATTTCCGAGATCAGTGTTTCGTCTATTTCACTCCGCATTTTAAAGATCTCGCCATGCAAATGCAGCACATTCGTGGATCCGGCCCGCTCATGCAGATCATCGATATTCTGGGTAATGATAGTGACATCGAAATCTTTTTCCAGTTCCGCCAGTCCGTAGTGTGCCGCATTGGGCTGTGCATCCGCTACATTCTTTCTTCGCTGGTTATAAAAGTCCAGCACCAATTGCGGGTTCTTCCTCCATCCTCCCGGGGTTGCTACTTCCGTTACTTCATATCCTTCCCAGAGCCCGTCGCTGTCGCGGAATGTGCGCAGACCGCTTTCAGCGCTGATGCCGGCACCGGTGAGTACGACCAGTTTCTTTTTTGACATGCACCAAAAATAAGCAATAGGCAATTTGCAATGAACAATTAGGAATTCTGGAGCAAATAATTCACTATTTTTTTCTCCGAGGCTGTTGCCAATTGTTAGCTAGGCCGGTTTTGATTTCAATGGCCTCGATCTTTTGTACCAAACAAAAATTCCGAAACCCAGCAAGCATAATGGCCATACCGAAACCAATCCTACAAAAAGGTCAACGATCCAACCCCAGCCTGTTTTAAAAGCACTGGCTATCTGTGTGCCAAAGTTCGGAGAACTTTCTTCACTGTCTTTGGCGGATGAGTTCAGTACCTGGTAATAGGTCAGGTTGATGGTACTGTAGGCAGATGAATGTCCAAGGTATTCGACGCGACCGGTAGCCGATTCTATTTCTTCCTGTATCCCGTTGATCTCCGATTGTACGTTCAGGATCTCTTCCATGTTTTTGGCCTGGTTCAACAGGTCCATGTATCGCAGCCGCACCTGTTTTTTTGCTTCGATCCTGGATTTCGTGTCCACGTATTCCGATGTTACATCCTGTGACGTGATCTTTCTTTCATTGATCTTCTCGCTGCCGGTCGTCAATTGTGCAACCGCGTTATCGAACTGGTCCACGGGAACCTTAATAACCAGGATATTTTCAATCTTATAATCGGATTGTGATTGTTCTTCCTGTGCTACATAGCCGCCGAAGTTCCTCACCTTCTCGCGGAATGCGGTATAGTATGCTTTATAATCCTTGACTTCAAAATTGAGAAAAGCGGTCTTGATTATTTTTTTATCCCAGTCTGGGTTGGGTACCGGGTCGGCCGGAGAAGGTTGCTTTTTCTTATCGGTGCCGGCTGGTGGCGTTTGCCCGGTGGTGCTGTCGGTCTGGATGTTGCCATTATAGCCCGCTTCCGGTTTGTATTCCTTTTTGTTATCCCCGACGCTTTCAACAGATTGTTTGAGCATATCAATTTCCTCGCCTTTAGATGCTTTATTACAACTGGTTATAAGGCAGAGCAGCAAGGCTGCCAGGGCAGTGATCCTGATTTTCATAACTATATTTTTTGCGGTGAAAAAAATAGATGCAATAATTCTTGTTTTGCATAAAACAAAATGATCCCGTGGAGCCACGGGATCATTTCATTACTTCAGTTTGGTGAACAGGATGATGACGCTGTCATTACCCCGGACCTGTAAACTGTCTTGCGTAAGTTTTACAACAGCAAAATTCTTCCCAATGGAATCTGCCGCTTTTTCTTTCTCCGAAGGAGTCCATGCGGACCATACGAGTTCATTGGTCTTGCTCCATTCGTACTGTGCCGTGTCGGCTGCGGCGGAGTCATTCAGCGAGCGGAGGAGCTGGCCGTCCTTTTGAAAGTCAAACCGGTACTTGCTGAAATTGGAATCCTTGTCCATTACGGCATCGGTCTTCCACTGCCCGATGATCCATTCTTTTTTTAAGTCAGTGGTGGCTGTTGCCTCATTTTTCTTGCGTAAAAGAAAAAATGCTCCCGTTCCGGCTGCTACAATGAGCAAGCCGATCAATAGTTTGTTCATGGCTAAAATTTTTTTAAAGGTTAAATGTGAGATACGAGTATTGATACCGC
>JANOHQ010000185.1:0-3212 GCA_031406595.1 Chitinophagaceae bacterium | reverse complement strand
ATTTTGATTTGAATCCCCAGGGTGTAAAAGAAATACAAATGATTGCCCGTTGGAGAATGGAGCCAAAGGATGAAGATGTAGAGAAATATAAACGTGGCGAACTGGTAGAACCTAAAAAGCAACTTGTAATTTATATTGATCCTGCTACACCATCTAAATGGGTACCTTATTTAATACAAGGGATAAACGATTGGAATATTGCTTTTGAAAAAGCAGGATTTAAAAATGCTATTGTTGGGAAAAAGGCACCAACGCTACAGGAAGACCCTGCCTGGTCGCTGGAAGATGCAAGACATTCTGCATTAGTGTATAAGCCATCATCAGTACCTAATGCAAGTGGCCCGCATGTATCCGATCCACGCAGTGGCGAAGTAATTGAAACCCATATCAACTGGTATCATAACCTGATGCAATTGGTACATCATTGGTATTTTATACAAACCGCTGCGGTTGACCCTAAAGCAAGAAAAATGCAATTTGATGATGAGTTGATGGGGCAACTGATACGTTTTGTTTCATCGCATGAAGTGGGACATACCCTGGGGTTGTTGCACAATTTTGGTTCAAGCACAGCAACACCGGTAGAAAAATTAAGGGATAATAAATGGCTAACTGAAAACGGCCACACCTCATCAATAATGGATTATGCCCGCTTTAACTATGTGGCGCAGCCTGAAGATAATGTTTCGCAAAACAATTTAATGCCTCGTATAGGAGACTATGATCTATGGGCCATTGAATGGGGCTATAAATGGTTGCCTGAATATAAAACACCTGAAGCAGAACTATCATTCCTGAACAAATGGATAATTGGAAAATTAAAAGACAGGCGTTTATGGTTTGGCAGCGAAAGAAGTAATGACGACCCCCGCAGTCAAAATGAAGACATTGGCGACAATGCCATGAAAGCCGGAGAATATGGAATAAAAAACCTGAAAAGAATTGTACCTAATTTAATAGAGTGGACCAAAGTAAAAGATGATGGCTACGGAAACCTTTCCGAAATGTATGTTGAATTACAAAACCAGTTTTACCGCTATATGGGGCATGTAAGTAAAAATATTGGTGGCCGGTATGAGACACCGAAAGCCGTTGAACAAGCTGGCCCTGTATATGAATTGGTAACGGCTGCTACACAAAAAGAAGCGGTAGAATTTTTAAACGCTCAATTATTTACAACACCATCGTGGCTGTTAGATAAAGAGATACTTTCTTTAACCGGCACTTCACCCTTTAGCATAGTAAGTGGTATGCAAAACGCCATGATTAATAAACTGTTTGATGGTGGCACCTTAAATAAATTATTAGCTGGTGAAGCTATTAACTCCAATGCTTATACGATAACTGCATTTATAAAAGATGTACAAAAAGGAATATGGGTCGAACTGGAAACAAAACAGGCAATCACTATTTATCGCCGGAACCTACAAAAAATGTATGTAGAAAAAATGTCGAGTTTAATAAAACCGCCGACTGCCGCTCCATCCTTATTTGGAGAAGCACGGACAGTCGCTACCTCTTCCAACAGTAATTCAGATATTGTATCGGTTGCTAAAGCGAATTTGACAGGATTGAGACAAAAAATAAGTATGGCCCTTCCTGCAATAAAAGATGAAGTAACACGGGCACATTTACAGGATGTGCTTGATAGGATAAATAATGCTTTGGTTGTAAAAAGGGATTAATAAATGGTCTCGTATCAAAGGCCAGTGTCCACGGAAGGTGTTTCTACACCCTTCCTCATACACTTAAAGAAAGAGAAGGGAGGCGGGCTAAAGTAGCCTCCCCCTTTTTAACCTTCGATTCATTAAGGGTGACAAAAACGGGTTTATTCTCATGTGCGATAGCCTCTAATGCGCAGGCGGTTAGTTTTCGGGGGAAGGTGAAGCAGCTTCCCCTGTTTTTTAAAACGGGCATGCGGGGTTTTGCGACTCCAAATATTTTTGAATGGAAAAGGAAATAGCATACAAGGATCAAATTTTACAATTTTACCCGAAGAATTCTTTCTGCGTTTTGTGGAAAGGTCAGGTGGTGAATATCCACTTTGATGATATTACGCATATCAGCAAATATGGCCCGGACTCGGTGGTCTATACGACCCATGGTAAATATCAAATTTGTTTAGGCTTGCAGGAACTATTAAATGACCTTCCGGTAAATTCATTTTTCCAAACCAGCCGCTCCCATATTGTTGCCTTAAAAGCGATCACTGGCATTGTGCAAACGAAATTAAAGGTTGGGCGGTATCAAATTTACCTGACCCATTCCTGCAAAGTTCAAATGATAGCCCGGCTCGGTGAAATCTTTAACCGCGAATATGCATATTTGTTATGAACCAGCAGGCCCTTAGTTCATATCACCAGCTATTGAAAGATATCTCTTTTTGCAGGGCAAAGGAACTGGCCCCGTTGCAAGAGATCGAATGTTGCTTTCATATGGCGGAAAGATACTGGGCCATGGTCCGGGCCGACCTGGTGAATTATGAATTTGAAATCGAAGAGGAAGAAATAAAGTTCTTTAAGGAAATCAAACCGCTGTTCCGGGCGGAAGCTGAATACTTTAGCCTGCGATACCATGCGCAGCTTTTTAGAGACCAAACTACCTTGGAGGATCAGCCTGCATTCTGGAAAAGAGAGCCCCTCCGGCTTCAAAAATTCCGGAAAGAGAACCAGGATTTCTTTGATTACTATAAATCCGGTTGCAAGGATAAGGATGCCCTTTGGTTTATGCGGACAGCGGAAAAGGAAAGTTCCAGTCATGACCAGTTGGTAACAAGTTTACTTGCGCTGGAGCGGTACCAGAAATACGTTGATCAGTCAATGAAATTAACACCCTGATATGAATAAGATCACACTCTTGCTGCCCTCACCTAGTTTATAGGAATTTTAAAAGGGTATTGATTGCGTTAAATTACGGATGCGTTGCCTTTTTCCGCTGACTTTCCGACTCGTAAGGCATAGTCATTCGCCAATATCACCTCGCCCATCCTTCCCTGTCAAGGCTCCTATATTGAATGGCTTCGGCTAAATGCTCTGGCCTTATCTCATTACTAGAATCCAGATCGGCAATGGTCCTGGAAACTTTCAGGATGCGGTCATAAGCCCTTGCAGATAGATTGAGTTTTTCCATTGCTGCTTTCAACAGGTTGGCACCCACCGGATCTATCACGCAGATCTCTTTAAGCATCTTGCTGCTGATCTGTGCATTGCAGT
>JANOHQ010000146.1:0-2361 GCA_031406595.1 Chitinophagaceae bacterium | reverse complement strand
AATGCCGAACCTGCCAAGGGCATTCAAAACCCCGATGGTTCCGCTTGTACCGATCCTTGGTGTTATCACCTGTTTATTCATGATGGTATTCCTGCCGATGGATACCTGGATCCGTTTGTTAGTATGGATGCTGATCGGTTTGGATATTTACCTGGTATATGGAGCTAAGAACAGTCACCTGGGTAACGGGACCGATAAACGAAAGGGAATGAAGATGGCGAGGATGACCGGCATTGCATTAGCTGTACTCCTGGCGATCGTAGGCTTCCTGCACCAGAATACTGTAGGGTTCGAAAAAGGTGTTGACAGAACATTGTTCTATATATCTCTGGCTATCGCGGCGATACATGTTGTGCTGTATGCCAGCAAAATGGGCCGGAAAGAAGATAATGCCTGATAAATAACGATCATAGGAAAAGCCGTTCTGTCCACCGGGCAGGGCGGTTTTTCATTTAAAGGCATTGCCTTAGATTTGCACGCTGCCGGGACAATAGGCAAAGCTGCTGCATTGGCCTCCTATCCTCTACCTCTGAGCGGAGCTCGCAACCTTCGGTTGTCTCCGTAAGAGGAAAGGAGAATTCAAAGAGACAATGGGCAGAGCTAACAGCTAATAGCTAAAAGCCCAAAGCCAATAGATACAATGATTAAATGAATTAATAAACTATGGGACGCATATTTGAAGTACGTAAATCCTCGATGTTTGCCCGCTGGGATAAAATGGCAAAGAACTTTACCCGTATCGGGAAAGAGATCATTATTGCCGTAAAAGCAGGTGGCCCCGATCCGAAAGATAATGCTGCATTGCGCCGTTGTTTTCAAAATGCCCGCGGTGTAGGAATGCCCAAAGACCGTGTAGAAGCTGCTATCAAAAGAGCGCAGGGTAAAGAGCTGGTCAACTATGACGAGATCCTGTATGAGGGTTATGCTCCTCATGGCGTAGCGGTGTTGGTGGAAACAGCAACGGACAATCATGTAAGAACGGTAGCCAATGTAAAATCATGTTTTACCAAAGGGCATGGAGCATTGGGCAACAGTGGCAGCGTGTCTTTTCAATTTAAAAAAATGGGTGTGTTCAAGCTCAAACCAGAAGGTCTGAATGCAGAAGATATGGAACTGGAACTGATCGATTTTGGTTTGGAAGAACTGGGTGAAGGTACCGGTGAGAATGGAGAAGATATACTGGTCGTTCGCTGCGGCTTCACTGATTTTGGCAATATGCAAAAAGCCCTGGAAGATAAAGGCATCACTCCTATCACTGCTGAACTGGAATGGATACCATCCACCACTGTTCCCGTGAATGATGAGCAGGCTGCTGATGTCAGCAAGCTCATCGATAAATTAGAACAGGACGAGGACGTGCAGAAGGTTTTCCACAACATGGGTTGATCAGATAAAAGATAAAAATTAATAGACAATAGTTTGCGATTCAACGAACCATAGATTCTATGAATCTATGACCACAAACTATTATCTATTAATTTTTATCTAACGATAGCGCCTTCTACGCCTTCCACCAGTTCCTTCCCCACAATAGCGCCTGCTACCATCTTAAACAAAGAAATGATCTTTCCATCTTTAGTATCCCAGTAATGTCCGTCTTGCGGAACGATTTTCAATAGTGTTAGCCCGGGATCATCAAAACCCTCATTAAACCAGGTTTTGGCGATCGCTGACCACAATTCCTTTGCTTTAGCATCATCTTTAATAATGAATGCTGTTCCATAGATCGTAAGATATTCCGAACCAATAATATTGGAATAGAACAGTTGTATCCTGTTGTCCTTCTCTATTTCCCGGTTCTTATTGCTGCCTTTGCGGCTGTAAAACCAGATATTTCCTTCTTCATCCACAGCCCTTGTCGACATGGGCCTTGTTGTCAGTGGCAAAGTGGACAGGCTGGTCGTAAAAAGACAGACATCTGTTTTTTCAGCGAGCTCTTTTATCTTTTCGTTGGCTTCCTGGCGGCTTAGGTTTTTTACTTCTCCCATAATGAATCGTTTTAAATGAACAATTATACGGGAAGAAGTTGCAAAGGCTATGCCACCGGCAAATGTTTAACGCATGTTCCTTTTTTAAACCTGTTTCTTTATCAAAAAAGAATGGTGCGCTTCTAAAAAAATAAGGTGGCTATTTTTTTCCCCATATCAATACATAAAAGCCACCCGAGGGATGGAAAAGAGCTTTCACATTCTTGCTATACAGTTATGAAGTGGAGGGACCCTTTCTACCTGCGTATCGATTTGAACCACATATCACATAGGGCACACCAGGAAGACACATAGCCTATGTGAAAACCTATGTATCTACTGTGCCGCAGCCTGCACTGACGAAGGAAGTGTGGTTCAATTGTTGAAGGATAAA
>JANOHQ010000135.1:0-6293 GCA_031406595.1 Chitinophagaceae bacterium | reverse complement strand
GCAGTAAACGACAACCCGTGGCCCGGTTCAACGCTTTATAATAAACCATCGAGATCATTTCCGCCGTCAGGAGTACGGTGATGATCCCTTCCAGTCCCGCCAGTTTCCTCAATCCCCTGAATGCATCGTCCAGCCAGTGTTTTTGGAGTTCCGGTATCTTATGAATAGCCATGAATTGTCCCAGCACCCCCGAATGATCCTGCTCCTCTTTGATAAATAAAGGGATCGTTTCCACATAATTTTTATCATTCATTGCTTTTGAAAACTGCAGGAAATGTTTCCCCTCGGAATACTCACCCCGTTGAAATTGAGGAATAGAAGAACTGATCGTCTTCCTTTCTGCGGCAGTCAACGGCCGTTCATCTCTCCAGTCGATATGACCAAAGTGATCTTTATTACTTAGAAAATACTGGTGCCAGATCTTGAAGTTCATAGCTTTTATTTTAAAGAAGGACAGGAATAGAAATTCCCGTCCGTGTTAAACCAACATCGACTGTGTTTACCATTGTAGTTTTCTTGAAAAGAACATGATAATTCCCAATGCGATGAACAACCCGATGCTTCCCATCAGCAGGGAAAAATCCTGCAACTGGATAATGGTGAATATGTACGCATACACCACCGTTAATACGAAGCTGATGAACAGGGCCAGTTTGGACGACTTCATCACCCCACCCACATACCAGGTAACAAGCCCGATCGTGGCAATAGCTGCCAGCAGGTAAGCCGTATTAAATCCCGTATACTCCGATACCGATAGCAATAAGGTATAGAACAGGACGAGGGCAAGACCCGCCAGTCCATACTGCACAAGGTGGAGGGGTTTCTTATATATCGTTTCGATCAGGAAGAAGGCAGCGAATGTAAGGATGATACAGAGCAATGCATATTTTACCGATCGCTCTGTTTTATCGTAACTGTCAACCGTTATCAACAGGTCGGCGCCAAGCAACGATGAAGAGATATCGTATACCTGGTTGTTCCATACAGGCGGTATGGTCCGGTTCATGAATTTCCAATTGGCTACAAACCCGCTGTCTGTTACTTCTCTTGTATCGGGTAGCTTTACGCCGGTAAAACTGGGGTTGGGCCAGTCCGACCGCATGACAATCTTATTCTCTCTTGCCAGCGCCGCGAAAACAAGTTGCTCGGATCCGTTGAGTGAAAATTTCAAACTGAATGAGTGGCTGTTGGCTGCTTCGCCGGCAAAGAGTGGTACAGCAGTCCCCAGGCCATCATTCAGCAGATTGGGCCCGGGTGATTGCGGGTTAAGAACAAGATTATTCCCGTTCCAGTTAACAAACAGGTCTTCGTTGATTCCTTTGATATTATCCTGCACTTTAAAGATCAGTGTGGCTTCATTCCATAGAATATTCTCAGTAGCCACATTCAGTTGTTGCCATTTCAGCGAATCAAATTTTCCCGAAAGGCTGATCTCGCTCCGGTAAACAGCCACCTCATAAATACCCCGGTGCCTCTTCTCCGGGAAAACCGTTGATTGAATATCCAGCTTATCGGGCATGAAATAGGCATTTCGTTTACGCAACGCCTGTTTCCCTTTTTCATATTCTTCCATCTCCATATAAGGTATCACCAGGATCGGTCCCATGACGATCTGCTTATTGGCCCATTTGCTGCTGATATCAGTGATCGCCTCTTTCTGCCTGGCCGCCCTTTCCTTCACCAGGTCAAGAATAAGATAAGTGGGCAGCCATAAAGCAAAGGCCATGATAAAAATGATGATGGTCTTGATAAATAGCCTGTTCTTTTCAGATGCAGGTGACGGTGCTGTGCTCGTTTCAAAAGTTTCCATTGTATTTTTTTATTGTATTGTGTTGATAAGTGCTTCTTTATGGGTCTGCTCTTCCAGCCTGTTGATCTTCCGGAGACATACTGCCAGTAGTAAAAGACCAACGATGCCAAAAGAACAATCGATCAATCGCCACCAAAAAGGGATATGCCTGAAATGGCCGGTTATCAATGCCCAGGGAATGATGAGTACACAGGCGATCATCCCGAATTCGATCACCCATCTGTTTTTTACGGGATCCTTCAACGTACCATAGAAAAGAATAGCAAGCACCACATGTGCAAAAGCCAGCCAGTCGTACCCATAAGCGAGGAAAGGATAGCGGGTATCGGTTTCGCGAAAACCCGTGTACACTTTATACAACCAATCACCGATCCGGGTGCCGGTTGGAAATACACGGGAGAGGAATTCCAGTTCCTGTACAACGGGAATGGCCGTCAGCCCGCTGATCGCCAATGCCACGATAAAAAATTTTAGCAGGTTTCGTATTATTTTGATTTCAGTATTCATAAAAAGTACTTTGTATTTCAAAGTGAATGAATAAAAAAAATTATTTGATCCCCTTAATCATGGCCTCCAGTGCCGCGATATGATCTGAAAAAGCTTTCTCGCCTGATTTGGTCACTGCATAGGTCGTATTGGTCTTCTTCCCCACAAAACCTTTGTGAACCTTGATAAAACCATTCTCCTCCAGGTTTACCAGGTGAGTGGCCAGGTTGCCATCGGTTACTTCCAGCATCTGTTTCAGGTCATTGAAGTTCACTTCCTCGTTGACAACGAGAATACTCATCACCCCCAGGCGGATGCGGCTCTCGAAAACTTTATTTAAACCTGTGATCGGATTCTTCATGATAATTACTCCATTAACCTATTTTATAGTTGAGTCCCCTCTTTCATACTTCCGCCACATGATGATCCCATAGACAATATGAAGCAATCCAAAACCCAGGGCCCAGAACCACAATCCATAACCCGGCAGCATCATGTTGATCAAACCCAATACTATTTCACAATACCCAAGATAACGGATATCAGTAAACGTATACTTGCTGGCATTGACGAGGGCCAATCCATAAAAAACAAGGCAGGCGGGGGAAACAAATAGCCAGGCATCATAGCGGAGCATTCCTATGATAAAAGCTCCCCCGGTGACCAGGGGCACAATCATGTTCCAGGCCAGCCGCCGCGAAGTAAGATCCCAGATTGGCTGGCCCATTTTTTTGGCCTTTCGCCAGGTGAGATAAAAAGAAGAAGTAAAAGCCAGCGCAAAGGTCGCCAGCGCAAGGACCAGTAATTTTATCTTCAGTTTGCTGAACTCATCCCCCGACCAGATCCCCCCACTGTAGTAGGGTCCATAATAACTGTCCAGGATCCTGTAAGCGATGAAAGTTCCCACCAAAGCAAAGACCCCGGCAGCAATCCCGCTTAATCCGCTTAATGAAATGAACCGGCTCGATCTTTCCATGATCCGGCGAATGTCTTTGATGTCCTGGAGGGAGTCGGTAGGTTGGTTTGGCGAATGCATAAAAAGTACTTTGAAATACAAAGTAAATAGAACAAAACAACAGTTCCAAATATTTTTTAGCCTGAAAATTGCTTTATGATAATTTAACGATCCAAATAACGGGTCGAGGCTGTAATTTTAGACTGGATGTCACCATTTAAACCATACCCGCTGCTCCTTTTCCTGGCGTTTCTCGTTTTTGACCGCCCCATTATGGGTCAGATTCGCTCCATCCGGGGTACAGTACAGGATTCGCACAGCGAAGAGCGGGTACCCTTTGCTTCCGTAAGTTTCAAGAACAGTACAGTGGGTAAACTGACCGACTCCTCCGGCTATTTCACTTTTTATCTCGATCAATGGCCCTCGGATACACTGGAGATCACCTGCGTTGGCTATCAGCCCTTCCGGTATATCATCGATAAAAGTAAAGACACGATCAGCGTTACGATCAATATGGAAAGGGGTACGTTCAATGACGGTGCCAACGTAAGAGTAAAAGTGAACAAGGGTCTGCTCGTCTGGCGAAAGATCGTAGAACACAAACCGCAGAACGACCGATACCGCTTTACTAATTTTTCTTACGAGCTCTATAATAAGCTTGAGCTTGACCTGAAGAATATCAATTTCCAGAAATTTGGAAAGTTCAAACCATTGAAGCCGATCAGCGACCTGATCAACCAGAATATTGATACATCAGAAGGTATCCGTTACCTCCCTACTTATCTTACCGAAGCCTTATCCGATTATTATTATCAAAAATCACCTAAACGCAGACGGGAGATCATCAAAGCAGCCAATACCAATGGGGTAAAAAATGAAAGCGTATTAAAACTCCTGGGTGGTATGGACCAGGTGGTCAATGTCTACAATAATTTTATTCCTGTTTTTGATAAGGAATTTGTCAGCCCCATCAGCGACAACGGCGACTATTATTATAACTACCGCGTGGTAGATACCCAGTTGATCAGTAACCAGCGCTACTTTCACCTGGTATTCAGCCCAAGACGCCAGGGTGGGGATACCTTCGAAGGCGATTGCTGGGTGCATGTGGGCACGTTCGCTATCCAGCGGATGAACCTGAGGCTGGGAAAAGAAGCTAATGTTAATTTCCTGGAAAATCTCAGCCTGATACAGGAATATAAACTGCTGAATGATTCCACCTGGTTTTTATCAAAAGATAAATTTGTAGCCGATCTCTCCCCTGTTGGAAAAGACAGACCCGGTTTCATTGCCCGTAAAACCACCACGTACAGGAACGTGATCGTAAACGACAGCTCTGTGGTCAACGAACTGGCTAAAAATAAAATACTCGAAGAGATCATCACGCTTCCCAAAGCCTCTGAAAAAGAAAAGGAGTTCTGGGCAACGGCGAGACATGAACCGCTTACCAAAACGGAAAGCGGGATTATAAAAATGATCGATACCCTGACCAATGCCCTGGTCTTCCAGCGTTTCACCCGCACGATGGCCTTTATCGGCACCGGCTACAAGGATATCGGTAATTACCAGATCGGGCCCTGGTTCAACTGGATCACGTCCAACGGCTGGGAAGGGTTCCGGGTACGTTTTGATATCGCCACCAATAAACACTTCAATAAGAAATTCAAATTTCACACCTACCTCGCTTATGGTTTTGGCGATGAGAAACTGAAAGGGATGGGTGAGATCTTTTTCCTGCCCCACAAAAGCCCGCGGACCTATCTATATGTCTCCTACACGCATGATCTTGATTTCGGGCAGAACTATTATGGCGAAGTATCCTCGGACAATATTTTCGCACTGGCCATCCGGAAAAGAAATGTACCGGTAAAGAATATCAGCGTGGATGAGAAACGTTTTGAATTTTTCAACGAGACTTTTCCCTGGATGTCCAATCTCGTCGCAGTTACCCATAAGACCACCACTCCGTTACGTAATTTATTACCAGTCGATTCATTCAAAGTCGCCGGGAATACAACCCCTTTTGCGAATTTTGAAGTATCCCTGCGCCTTCGTTTTGCCTATCTCGAACGTTTCCTGGAAACGCATTTTTACCGTAGCAGTTTAGGAAGCTCCTATCCCATTGGCGAGATCAATATCAGCCGGGGCTTTACCGGCGTATTGAAAAGCAGTTATAGTTATACAAAACTGTCGACCAGTCTTTCGGATAATTTCAAGATACCCCCGTTCGGTAATATCTCCTGGCTGATCTACGGGGGGAAAACATTCGGCACTTTGCCCTATATCCTGCTGGATATCGCACCGGGAAACGAAATGTATTATTATAACAAATATGCTTTCAATATGATGAACCGTTGGGAGTTCATCCATGATCGTTATGCCGGCGTTAATCTCGAACACAATATCGGGAACGGGATCTTCCGTTGGTTCCCCAAATTGCGTTTCCGCCAATTCTGGACTGCCAAAGCATTATGGGGTGGCCTTTCACCTGCAAACAAAGCGCTGAATTTTAAAGATGGTCATAATTTCCAGACATTGGATGGCAATACCTATTTAGAACTCGGCACGGGCATCGACAATATCTTTCACCTTTTCCGTATCGATTTTGTATGGCGGGTACTTCCTGCGACTTTGAAAAAAGTGGGTGATAAGAGTTTTGGCGTATTTGGAAGTTTCAGGGTGGCGTTTTAAATAAATAATGCTATAAACGAGGCTGATGCTCAGCAAAAGCAAAAATTCATCTGCTATTACTACAAAATGGATCCTGACCATCGCCATTTCACTGGTTTGGCTGATCAATGGTTTGTTCTGTAAAGTGCTTAACCTGGTTCCCCGACATGAACAGATCGTTGCACGGATTTTAGGAGAAGAATATGCCGGTCTTGTTACCAAAGCGATCGGTGTATCGGAGATACTGATGTGTATCTGGATTCTGAGTGGAATACAATCCAGGCTATGTGCCATTGCCCAGATCGCCCTGGTAGCTATTATGAATGTCATCGAATTCATCCTTGCCCCTGATCTCCTCCTGTTTGGAAG
>JANOHQ010000089.1:0-11436 GCA_031406595.1 Chitinophagaceae bacterium | reverse complement strand
GGGAAATGTTGCGATCAATAATCCTGTTATCACAGCCGGTGTTATGATCTTTACCCCGGAAATAAACACGCAGTGTTTTGAATGTATACGGAAGACGCAAATAATTCCAACTGGCTCCGATACAACCTGTAGCGCCGGTGTGACGTATTTTCAAAAAACCTATGGGGGTAACAGAAACGACATTGGATTTTACCTCGCCCCAACGGCTGATAGCGGTTATATGATGGCGGGAAGAACAGCCAGTTATGGTGGTGGGGGTCATGATGCATTATTAATAAGGGTGAGTAAGAAAGGTAACCAGTTATGGAGCAAAGCGATCGGGGGCAGCGGGGATGATTATTTTCAAATGATCACCAAAACGAGTGATAATGGATTTATTGCGGTCGGCCAGACAAAATCCTATGGCAATCCTGCCGGCGATGCCTGGCTGGTTAAAATAGATGCGTCAGGTAACGTCCAATGGTCAAAAAAATATGGCGATGGGAATTCGAACGGCGATATAGGATTTGATGTAGTTGAGTTAACAGAAGGTGGCTATATATTCTGTGGTACGCATCGTTACGCAGCCGGCACGGCCGAAGGTTTCGTGGTGCGGACAGATAACCTGGGTAATATGCTCTGGAGCAGGCAGTACGGCAATGGTGGTTCAGACCAACTATGGGGAATCACCGAGGATGGTACCTCGGTCGTCGTCGCGGGTTTTTACCAGGGCGGATCTTTTTACGATGGCTATGTTATGAAACTTGACAAGGCTAATGGGAATGTACAATGGATGCGGGGTTATGACGCAGAGAACCGCAGTACACAATTTTACCGGATAAAAAAGAATGGTTCGGGTTTCCAGATGCTGGGTCTTGTGATGGATAGCTATAACCCTACCAACCAACAGCAAACGATATGGAACCTGGACGCCAATGGGATAATGCAGAATGTGAAAAAGATGGTGATACCCGGGATCAGCAACCTGAGTTTTGGCTGGCATCCCCGTGCCGATGGCGGATTCATCTCTATCAATGGGGAGTATAACGGTGGTTCTGACCTGTTGATCAGCCAGGTAAATGGAGATGGATCGCTTGCCTGGTCAAAGAAATACCTGCGACAGGGTCAGCAATTCATCAATCATATAGTTCCATCAATGGATGGGGGTTATGCTGCGATCGGGCATAACAATACACCGGGACTGGTGTTCGACAGCAGTAATATTTACCTGGTTCGGTTTGATAGTTTAGGAGATGCAGGCAACTGTTCCGGTGAAAATACCGGTGATGTTACCGTTGTCGATCCTTTTACATCCACACAGACTCCCAATGTAACGGCTTTAGGGAACGTTTCGATCAATAGTCCGGTCATTACGGTGGGTGTTACCACTGTTACTCCGAACATAACTACACAATGCTCTGATTGTAAAATACTATTACCAACCACACCGACTGACCCCGCCTGCCCGAAAGGCATAGCATTTTTCCAGCAGGTATACGGAGGCAACAGGGATGACGTGGCGGAGTGGTTGACTGCATCCGCCGATAGCGGTTACGTAATTGCCGGCAATACAAGAAGCTTCGGAAATGGCGGAAATGACGGGTTGTTGATCAAAGTGAATAAAAAAGGAACTACAGTGTGGAGCAAAGCACTCGGAGGCAGCGGGGCAGATGTATTGTACAGTATAAAAAAGACAACGGACGATGGATTCATAGCAGTGGGGCAAACAAAATCCTTTGGCAACCCTGCAGGCGATGCCTGGCTGGTCAAGCTGGATGCAGCCGGTAATGTGCAATGGTCAAGGAAATACAGTGACGGGAATGCTGACGGCGAAAACGCTTATGAAGTGGTGCAATTGTCGGATGGTGGTTATGCATTTATGGGAGCACATCGTTATGCACCCGGAAACAGCCAGAGTTGGGTGGTAAGAACAGATAACCTGGGAAATGTAATTTGGAGTAAACAATATGCTTATAGTGGTTCCGATGAAGCATGGGGACTGACCGAGGACGGCAATTCCTTGCTGGTGTTAGGATTTCACAGGGCACCATCTACTTATCATGGCTATGTACTGAAACTGGATAAATCAAGTGGTGCCATACAATGGGTAAGGAAGTATAATGTGGAAGGCCGCCACACCCTGATGCACAAGTTAAAGTTAGTCAACTCGGGTTACCAGGTCTTCGGCTATGTCATGGATGATTTTAACGGCGGCAATCTTGAGCAATGTGTATGGAACCTGGCTTCCGATGGTGTGGTGCAGAGTGTGACAAAGATCACTGTGCCCGGAATACAAACCACCGGCTATGGTTGGTACCCATTGGCCGATGGCGGTTTTGTGGTAGCCAACGGGGAGAACAATACCGGGTCTGATGTAATATTCACACAGGTAAATAGCAATGGCAGCATCGCCTGGTCAAAGAAATATCCAAGATCCGGCAGGCAGTGGATAAGAGCCATGATACAATCACCGGAAGGAGGTTATGCTGCGGTCGGTAATAATAACAACCCTGGCCAGGCAGTGGACAGCAATGACGTATACCTGACCAGGATCGATAAGCTTGGCTCTTCAGGAAAATGTGCACCGGTGAACACGAATGATATCGGCGTGGTAACACCTTCCTTTACTACCTCTGTCAGTTCCGTGGAATTGACCGGTGATGTGCCACTCAACAGCACCAGCATGACCACCGGTGTGGTGAGTGTTACACCTGTAACCAACATTTTTTGTTTTTATTGCCAGCCGAAACCAACAGGTTCGGGAAGAATGGAGACATTGAAAATACCTCCTGTATTGAAAGTATACCCTAATCCTGTTGCGGGCGGAAATGTCAACCTGTCCATTGATATAGTCCGGGATGACAGGGCTGTTATTAGTATCGTGGATCTGCAGGGGAACGTGATAGCGCTTTTAGGAGCAAAAGATGTGAAGACGGGTAAGAACCTGTTCAATATAGACTTGCCGCAGCAGTTGCAGAATTATTCGACTTATTATATCCAGGTACGATTCACAGATTATATCATATCAAACCAGGTTTTTGTAATCAACTAATAATGAATAAATGAAAAGATCAATCTTCATACTATTAATTGCGATCAGTACCCTATTTGTCGCGTGTAAAAAAACAGGACCCGCTGGCCCGGCTGGTGCCACAGGTCCTGCGGGAGGATCCGGTCCTACAGGTCCCACAGGTCCCACAGGTCCAACAGGTACAACAGGTCCAACCGGTCCTACTGGTCCCACTGGTCCAACCGGTCCTGCCGGTCCTGCCGGTACAGCCAACGTGATCTATTCCCGGTGGACAGATGGTTCTACCTGGACGATCGATGGAACTACATCGCTCAACTTTTTTGAGATGACCACACCGGGGCTTACCCAAAATGTCCTGAGCGGCGGAACGATACAGGTTTACTGGGCGGTATTGGGAGATACGGTTAACCATGTACGGCATATGCCATTTTTTGAAACCATCGGCAGTGCTATTTATTTCCATAATCCCAAGTATAGTCTTGGTAAGATAAAGGTCGAAACAAGCAATCTTTCCATGGCACCAAGCAACCGTTACAGGTACATCCTGATACCGGGAAGCGTATTGGGTGGAAGGATAAACATTGACTGGTCAGATTACCACAGGGCCATTCGCCAATTGGGAATACCGGAATAATAAAAATTCAACTAACGCAGATAAGAAATACCCGGCTAGCCGGGTATTTTGATTTGTAACGGATTGAAAGGCAAGGCCATTGTTGCTTCTACCGGTTTGAAAAATGACCCGGTGTCGTCAAAAATCAATATTTTAGCAGCCATATTTTTTTATGGCAGAAACGCTGGGAATGCTTTGCGACAAGCTGACAATTGTAAAGCTGAAGCAATATCATACAGAGGATAAGGACAGGCTGAATAGCCTGGGAAAACAATTGCTGCAGTTGCAGGATGAGATTGATGCGTATATCAGTGATGCGGTACAGGGACTGATACCGGTTGAAAGAATGACTTTTGATGCCAACAAGGTATTTAAACAGGAAGGGAACACTGTGCAGGAGGTAACCGGGAATTTCGGTGAAGTGATGTACCAGCTGGCAGATATCAACTGTCGGTTATGGCATGAACAGGAAAAAGTATATGACTTTGAAAATGTTCCGGGGGAGGAAAAAGACATAACAGTAAAACAGCTGGCTTTACTCAACCTGGAAAGGAATAAATGTATTGACAGGATCAATAACCTTTTTGCAGGGTTGATCCGGAAAAAATAAAATCATCATGCACATCCGAAAAAGGACCACCTGCCGTGTTTGTGGTTCGTCTTCCTTAAAAAAAGTGATTGACCTGGGACCGCAATACCTGCAAGGCTCTTTTATAAAGCCCGGTAAGGAAATGCCCAGTCACCGCCAGATCGATTGCACACTGGTACGCTGCAACCCGGAGAAAGATGAAAATGCCTGCGGGCTTTTGCAAATGGAACATTCTGTTCCGCCGGAAATTCTCTATGCCGCTTACTGGTACCGTAGCGGTACCAACGCTACCATGCGCAACCACCTGAAGGGGATCACAGATGCTGTTACCGGTATCATAAAAAAAGAGAATGCGGCTGTACTTGATATCGGATGTAATGATGGTACGTTGTTGAGCTATTACCCCGCAGCCTTTGAAAAATATGGATGTGACCCCAGCGATGTGGCACAGGAAGTAAAGATCGCCAAAGTGGTGCAGGATATTTTTCCTTCGGAGCAATTGTTTAAACTTCTCGAAGGGAAACAACTGGATATCATCACCTCGATCGCCATGTTCTATGACCTGGAAAGCCCGGTTGATTTTGTTAAGGGTATCAAGCGTTTTCTTTCACCAGATGGAGTGTGGGTGTTCGAGATGAGCTATATGCCCCGGATGCTGGAACTGGATAGCTATGATACGATCTGCCACGAACACCTGGAATTCTACAGCCTTGCGGTGCTGGAAAAAATATGCGCCCTCGGCGGGATGAAGATCTTTAAAATAGCTTTCAACGAGATCAACGGAGGCAGTATCCGCTGCTATGCCACGCATAAAGAATATGCCGGTTATAATGAGAAAAATAATTACTCGCTGATCAATGAGATCCGGCAGAAAGAATTCGACCTGGAATTGGATACAGATAAACCCTATGCTGCATTCCAGAAGAGAATTGAAAAACTGCAAAAGAAATTGCATGCCTTGCTGGTAGGCCTGAAGAAAAAAGGTAAGAAAGTGCATGTGTACGGTGCTTCCACGAAAGGCAATACCATCCTGCAATGGTGCGGCATCGACAACAGCCTGGTAGAATGTGCAGCGGAAAGAAACCCTGATAAATATGGTGCATCAACACTGGGAACCAATATCCCGATCATCAGCGAAGCCGAAAGCAGGGCCATGAACCCCGATTATTATTTAGTACTGCCCTGGCATTTCCGCGATGAATTCCTCGAAAGAGAAAAAGAAGCATTGGAAAAAGGTACTGGTTTTATCTTCCCGGTACCCCAGGTGGAGATCTATAAAAAACAAGTATGAAGAACGGGGTCATTTTATTTGTTACGCATAAGCCAAAGCAATGTGGTGTTTTTGAATTTGGCAGAACTGTCTTCAACTCCATTTCAGCTTCCCGTCAGTATGATTTTGTAAAAGCCGAATGCGAATCGCTGGACGAATTGAAAAAAGCCATTGCACAACACAAGCCCTCGGGGATCATTTATAATTATCATCCTTCCGTGCTTCCCTGGCTTTGTACCAGGATCGGCAAAGGAATTTACAGGAATAACCTGGCCGGCATCGGCCTGCCCCAGGCCGGTATCATTCACGAAGTAACACAACAGGTGGCCGATACTGCGACCGGGTATGGTAATAAATATATCCTGGGACCGTCCCAAAAAAGACTCAATTCACTTTTTGATTTTTATATCGCGGCCGATCCCACTTTATTATTAAAGAACCCCATTGTCTATAAAACAGGGAGATTGATACCGCCATTTACACAACAGCAAGCGGAACCGGGGGTAACCACGATCGGTAGTTTTGGTTTTGCCACTCCCAAAAAAGGGTTTGAAAAATTGGTGCTGAAAGTTCAGGAGGAGTTTGATGAAGCCCTGGTCCGTATCAACATGCCTGCTGCGGATTTTGGTGACCCCGATGGCAGCAATGCCAGGCTGATCGCTTCCCGTTGCAGGGAACTGGTTAAAAAGCCGGGGATCAAACTGGAAATCTCTCACCGGTTCCTGGACGATTCAGCGTTGCTGGATTTTCTGACGGGTAACAGTATGAATGTTTTTATGTACGAAGACATCGAAGGGAGGGGTATCTCCAGCGCAGTGGACAATGCGTTGGCAGTAAAAAGACCGGTCGCTGTTTCCCGCTGCCCCATGTTCCGCCATATCCTCCAGGCGAAACCATCGGTTTGTGTGGAAGACAATTCCCTGAAAGAAATATTGCAAAATGGATTTGCCCCACTGGAACGCATCACAAAAGACTGGACACCCGGGAACCTTTGTTGGGAGTATGAACGGATATTGGATAGCATATTTAGAAGAGTGAACGAACCGGTTAAACCACGGATGGGTATAATAAAAACCATACAGTCCACGGGAAACCGTGTGCTAACCCTACCGGATAAATCTTTTACCTGGTTACGTAACACAGAAGCAGCTACAGAGGATGATCTCTCTCTTATTCCTTCTTCAACCTATATGCCGGTAATCGTTCCCGCCGGGACAGGATTGAACAGGATACTGGATGATGAAGCCAGGCGATTGTACAAACCGGCGGAAGATAAATTAACTGAACTGGTTCCAAGGACGATGTCAAAAAAGATCGCCAGGGCCAATGTTCAGCAGGCATTTGTTTTTGATACGGTTTACCGGAACCTGGCTCAATACAATGACCCTAAGCTATTATGTGTCGGGAGTTACGAGGATACAGCTTCTATGGGATTACAACGAATGGGTATTCCTGTGGAAGAAATAGACCCGGTGATCAATTACTACCTGCAGGAGTTCTATACCAAACCGTCTACCCGTAAAAATTCATACGATATTATTCTTTCCACTTCGGTGATCGAGCATGACCCGGATGATGAATCGTTTATTAAATGTGTGAGCGGTCTTTTGGCATTGGGAGGAATCGCGGTGATCACCTGTGATTTTAAAGAAGGTTGGAAGCCTGGCGACCTGAAGCCGGAAGTAGATGCAAGATTTTATACAAAACACGACCTGGAGAAGAGACTACTATCCTGTATCCCGGAATGTGAGTTGGTGGATCAGCCACAATGGGATTGTCCTCATCCTGATTTTAACTATCTTGGTAAATACCAGTACAGTTTTGCCACATTTGTAATCAGAAAGAAGACCGGTCAATGAAAGCTATCATCTTTGGTGCAACAGGACAGGATGGACAGTATCTTTCAGCCTTGCTGAAAGAGAAAGGGTTTGCTATTACCGGTATTTCACGGAAGGATAACCAGGCTGATATCACCGATCTTCATTCAGTCAGCGAACTGATCAGGAAATATCAACCGGATCATGTATTTCACCTGGCGGCCAACTCTACAACCCGCCATGAGTCTATGTTTGAGAACCACGCCACCATCGCCACCGGCACACTGAATATCCTGGAAGCAGTAAAAATCTATTCCCCCCAAACCAAAGTTTTTATTTCGGGCAGCGGGTTGCAGTTCAGGAATGAAGGAAAGCCGATCCGCGAGACCGATCTATTTGAAGCAAGGGATGCGTATTCTGTAAGCAGGATACAATCGGTGTACGCCGCGAGGTATTACCAGTCATTGGGTTTGAAAGTGTACATAGGTTATTTTTTTAACCATGACAGCCCGCTGCGTACAGAAAGGCACATGACGAAAAAAATAGCCGAAGCCGCAAAAAGGATCGCAGCGGGAAGCGACGAACAATTGCCGGTAGGCGACCCGGATGTAATTAAGGAATATACCTATGCCGGGGATGTGGTGAAGGGGATCTGGACCCTGGTCAACCAGGAAGCTATCAACGAAGCAAATATTTCCTCCGGTAAAGGCTACACGATCAAAGACTGGCTGGAACATTGCTTTTCCATTGTAAATAAAAAATGGCAGGATCATGTCGTGATCAACCCCGGTTTTGTACCCACCTATGACCGGCTTGTTTCAGATCCTTCCCGCATTTTGTCACTGGGCTGGAAGCCGGAAACAGGGATCGGGGAATTGGCCCAACTAATGATGCAATAACCGGTGAACACTCTCCCCAAAATATTATTAGTTCAGCTTTACTCTAACGGGGATTGTTTATACGCTACAGCCATTGCCCGGCAAATAAAACAGGATTTTCCCGGTTGTTATCTTAGTTGGGCTATCGCCGGCTTCTGTAAAAATATCATTGCCAATAATCCCTATGTGGATGAAGTGCTCGCAACGGATGAAGTAGCCAGGAATGACATAAAAGCATTCAGGAAATTCAGGCGGCGGGTACTTGCTGAAAAAAAACAGGGAAAATGGGACGAGGTTTTTATTACGCACAACATGGACCGCAACCTGGCACTTTATGATGGCACCGTCCGTGGTATGATTTTGAGAGCTTATCCTGCCCCTGTTAATGTACCCCTGCAGCCCGTACTAGTACTTACCCCTGCAGAAGAGGAGAATGTAAAGCAATTTGCATCCCGGCATCGCCTGCAGGAATTCAGGCAGGTCATCCTTTGGGAGTATGCTCCGCAAAGCGGCCAGTCGGTAGTAAACTTTGATCTTGTACAGGAAGCCGCTCAAAAGATCGTTTCCATACCCGGCACCTGCGTTATACTTTCTTCTGCGAATTCATTTGAAGGAACGACTACGATCATCGATGCGAGTAAGCTGTCAGTGAGAGAGAATGCAGCGCTGACACATCATTGCAGTTTTTTGATCGGTTGCAGCAGCGGTATCACCTGGTTGAGTACGAGTTCTGCTGCAAAACAATTACCGATGCTGCAATTGCTTGACCCGGATGCTTATTTCAGGAATGCGCCCTCTGTGGATTTTACCCGCTATGGCAGCCCTGTAAACGAACTGGTGGAGCTGACCCGCTTTAACAGTGAAAAAATAGTAACGGTGGTAAAAGAGATCATTGAGAATGGTATCGGGTCTGCACGGGAAAAATTCAATGAGCCATTGCCGTTGCAGTTCAATTCAACAAGAAAGATCGTGTATAACCTGCTTTGCTACCTGCAGTTCGGGGCTCTCCGAAAACATTTCAGGATCACAACCTCGGTGTATGGACGACACCCTTTGTTTATCAGGGAATTTATCCTGTCGATCCTGGGATTTCCTTTCAAACTGGTAGTGAATAAATGGAGGAAGAGAAGAGCCTCCCCACGAGCGTAGCTCCTTCCCTTCGCTCGCTCGGGAACCTCCGCGGGAGGGGCTTTAGGTCGTTCATTGTATGTAGAGTTTTACAGATCATATGAACTCCTCTATCGTATTCCTTAGACCTTCCTAATTTCCTGCGTAAGCAAAAAAACCTGTGTTCATCTGCTTCATCCTCGCAATCTGTGGCCGACTGTATTCAATTGCCGCAGGCAAATAATTTGTATTTTAATTTATTTGTGCTATTGGTGTAATCCGTGGCCAAGGCCTCCATAGCTTCACTCGTAACCTTCGTTCCTCGGTTAGCTCCAAGAAGGGTTCTGGGGTCGTTTATTGTATCTGGAACTTTACAGTTCACTAAAACTCCTGCAATCGTATTGCTCATTTTCTGTGCAGCAGAAAAAATCTGTGTTAATCTGTGGCCAACTGTATTCAATGGTTGCCGCCGGCAACATCTTTTCGTGACCAATTGTGGCCAAACCAATTTGCGCCAGCAAATATTAAGCTTTAGCCTGGTATATCAATTCTGCCGACATCATTTCCTTCACCATCGCCGGCAGATCATATTTGGGTTTCCATCCCAACTGCTTATTTGCTTTGCTGGCATCGCCGATGAGTAAGTCTACTTCTGCCGGTCTGAAATAACGCGGGTGAATGCCTACAACCTGTTTGCCTTCGGGTAATGGAAAGGCCGGGTTGGCGGATCTGGCTATAAAACCTTTTTCATTTTTACCTTCTCCTTCAAATCGAAGCTCAACACCGATCTCATTAAAGGCCATTTTTACAAAATCCCTGACCGAAGTGGTAACGCCCGTGGCCAATACATAGTCTTCAGGTATGTCCTGCTGCATCATCAGCCACATTCCCTCTACATAATCTTTAGCATGTCCCCAGTCTCTTTTTGCATCCAGGTTACCCAGCAATAAAGTGTCCAGTTTTCCCAGCGCTATCTGTGCAACTGCGATCGTGATCTTCCTGGTTACAAAACTTTCTCCCCTTAACGGGCTCTCATGATTGAAAAGGATGCCATTCACCGCGAAAATATCATATGCTTCCCGGTAGTTGACCGTGATCCAGTAGCCATATAATTTTGCAACGCCATATGGAGATCGGGGGTAGAAGGGAGTGGTTTCCGTTTGGGGGATCTCCTGCACTTTCCCGTATAATTCTGATGTAGATGCCTGGTAAAATTTTGTTTTCTTTTCTAACCCAAGGATCCTGATCGCTTCGAGAATTCTCAATACCCCGATGCCATCTGAATTGGCAGTATATTCCGGAGTTTCAAAACTGACCTGCACATGGCTCTGCGCCGCAAGGTTATAGATCTCATCCGGCTGTGTTTGCTGGATGATCCGGAGCATATTGGAAGAATCGGTCAGGTCGCCGTAGTGGAGGTGAAAACGATCGGCGATATTTTTATTAAAAAACAGGTGGTCGATCCGGTCTGTATTGATGAGCGAACTGCGGCGTTTTACGCCGTGAACATTATACCCTTTTTCAAGGAGCAGCTCTGCAAGATAGGCGCCATCCTGGCCGGTAATACCTGTGATAAGGGCGGTCTTCATATATGTTTCATCAGTTTGACCGGGCAAAAGTAAGGTATATCTGTTATAGGATTCCCTGATTTATTTAATAGAATTAATCTCTATTTTTGACGCATCTCTTTTACCTGCTTACTTATCCATGTACAAAGTTTCTGTCATCCTCATCAATTATAATACGTTCCGGCTCACCAGCGATTGCATTCGTTCGGTGATCGCACATACAAAGGAAGTGTCGTATGAATTGATACTCGTGGACAATGCTTCCGTGGAATGTGATGCCCGTGAGTTCCTTCGCGAATTTCCCCGGATCATATTGGTGAAAAGTGCTGTAAACGGTGGCTTTGCAGCCGGGAATAACCAGGGGATCGAAAAAGCAACCGGCGATATGATCCTCCTGCTCAACAGCGACACCATCCTGCAGGAAGATTCGATCAGCCTTGCTGTAAAGTACATGGACGAGCATCCGCAGACCGGTGTGCTTGGCTGCAGGATGATCTTCCCGGATGGAAAACTGCAATACACAGCCCGCAGGTTCAGGAGTATCAGCTGGGAGTTACTGGATCTTTTCCGTTTTATCCCTTTAT
>JANOHQ010000018.1:0-14501 GCA_031406595.1 Chitinophagaceae bacterium | reverse complement strand
AACTGATCCAATATTGATGGCATGACGGAAATAATCTTTTCCGTCTGTGCCTGTATTAAAAATGCGGTGATACGGTTTGTGTGTATGACCAAAACAAAGTATATCTGCATTGGCTTGCTCCAGTATTCTTATCGTACTTTTTTCTTCCCTGTCTTCAAAAAGGTATTCATTAATTTTTCTTGGGCTTCCGTGTACCAGCAATAAATTTAATTTATCATGGTTCAATTGAAATTCGAGATTGATATGCGATGGTAAACTTCGGAGATATTTTCTTTCTTCGTCTTTCATTATTTCATTGGTGTAGCCAATAGAAATTTTGCCCATATCTTTTTCCGGTTCAGTTTTGTAGGCACAGCCACAATCATTACTCATTAATCCAATGCCCTGGTCATAATTACCGGCAATAGTGGGAATCCCCCGTTTCCTGATTTCATTTACCACTTCATTCGGCCAGGTATTATAACCTACCAGGTCGCCCAGACAATAAACGGCATCGGGTTTTTGTTCTGCTATACTGTCAAAGCAAGCTTCCAGTGCAGGAAGGTTGGCATGTATGTCACTGAACAATGCTATTTTCATTTATTTATTTTTTGCGTTAAGAAATTTCCAGACAGGGATGGCGAAAGCAGCTCCCAGTGTGGTTGCACTGAGGTAGACCAAAAGATGTTGGGTATGTCCGCTAACAACGGCGGGTGATAACGAGCGGGCCGGGTTCATACTTGCACCGCTAACAGGCCCGGCAAACATGGCTTCCAGCAAAACAGTGGAACCAATAGCAAGCCCGGCAAACATTCCCTGTTCTTTGCTTCCGGTGGCAACATGAATGATAACGAGCATTAAAAAGAAGGTAAGAATGAATTCGAGTACAAATGATTGCATAGGGCTGCCTGCAGGTGTCGTTGACCCAAGCATCTCATTGGCCGGAAATAAATACTGTAATGTGAAGCTTGCGAGGAAGGCGCCGGCCAATTGGCTCAGAATATAGGGCGTCACTTCCTTTAAGCTGAACTTTCCTGCCAATGTAAAAGCTATAGTAACGGCAGGATTGAGATGAGCACCGGAAATATCACCCAATGCATAAATCATCGCCATTATGATCAACCCAAATGTAATTGCTATGCCCACATGGGTAATAGTGCCTCCCGTTTCCTGGTTGATTACAATTGCACCTGTGCCGCAAAATACCAGGCCAAAGGTTCCGATCAATTCGGCGACATATTTTCTCATACTGATCTGTTAGCAGCAGCCTCCTCCGGGTGTACAATTCGCACCTGTTGCAGCAACGCGAATCTTTAGTTTCTCCGGTGGAATGCCACATTTGTCTTTTGCCAGGCAATTCGTTTGCATCGGCAATAGCAGAAAATTGGTTCCATTGAATTCAAGGCCATATTTCCCGATCGTATCTCCCTGGTATTCCACTTCAATTTCCAGGTCTTCCAGTTGAAGGATCTTTTCGGATAGTGCGATAATATTCAGCAACTTTTGCGGCTTCAGGCGATGTTCAATATCATTGGCATCCCATAGTTGAAAATTCGCAACTTTCTCCGTGCGCACCGTACCCCCGCAATCAATAAAATGTTTGGTAACAAACCCTATCTCCGTAACATGGAAATGTTCCGGAATAAAGCTGCCATCCGGCAATTGAAAATTGAGAGCTGTAGTGCCGGCAATGCTTTTTTTAACGTCAGATAATTTCACTCTGTGTATTTTAAATCTATACTAAATCGTAATATTCCGATAATTCAAGCCAAAAAAAATCAACAACACTCACTACGGCCTTTATAGCTGTCAAACAACTGGTTCAGCCATGCTTTGGCTTCTTTCCATTCTTTTTCATCAATACAATAGCAAACAGTAGTCCCTTCTATCGATCCTTTAATTAAACCCGCTTCTTTTAATTCTTTCAGATGCTGGGAGACGGTGCTTTGAGAAAGAGGCAGTTCCTCAACAATGTCGCCACACACACAGGTCTGTTTACTTACCAACAAATTTAAAATAGCGATCCTGGCCGGGTGCGCCATCGCCTTGGCATATTTCGCCAGTTTATTCTCTTTTATAGTAAATGCTGATGATTTGGTTAATCCCATATTAATCGCAATATTACGATAGTAAACCGACTTGCCAAATAATATAGGGTGATTTGCCAAATTTTAAGTCATAAAGCATATCTCTTGTTCAGATCAGGACAAGAAGAGCACGGGTAACATTGCGGTAACATTGCCGTCACAATTGCTTAACTACCCGGTAACATGCCGGTAACTCTCCAGGGCCACCTTTGCCGGAAATAACAGAATATGTATTCCAGGCTCCGATTGGTTCTTTCCGTCCTTCTTATAGGCCTTTTTTCTTTTGTGCAGGCACAATCGCTAAAACTTACAGGGAAAGTGCTGAATGAAAAAAATGAACCGCTGGCAGGAGTCTCCGTGAAAATCGTGGGCGGGGGTGGAACGACCACTGATATTGAAGGACGATTCTCCTTGAACCTTACCCCCGGGAAAAAATATGATATAGAAATTTCCGCCATCGGTTATGCTCCAAAAACGATCAATGAAACGGAAGTAGTGGCCGGCCAGGCAAATGATCTGAACATTACGCTGGAAGTAAAAGCACAGACAGGTGATAATGTGGTGGTGAGTGCAAAATCAACTGCCCGCAGGGAAACCGTGAATGCGGTGATCTCTTTTCAAAAAAATACAAACACGGTTGCTTCCGTTATTTCAGCGGAGAGCATCCGTCGCTCACCCGATAAAAATACCGGGGAAGTGCTGAAACGGACACCCGGCGCCAGTATCCAGGAAGGGCGATTCATCATCGTACGGGGATTGGCCGACCGTTACAACCAGGCCATGCTGAACGGGATCTTATTGACCAGCACCGAACCTGACCGGAAAACATTTTCTTTTGACCTGATACCTGCTGCGATGATCGATAATATCGTTATCAATAAAGCATTCGTACCAGAACTTCCCGGTGAATGGGCGGGTGGATTGATCCAGGTGAACACAAAAGATATTCCGTCGAAAGGATTTTTCAATGTGCAGGTAGGAACCGGTTATAATACGCAAACCACCGGAAAAACATTCTACAGAGATGCACAAGGCGGAAAAATGGATTGGCTCGGTACCGATGATGGTACAAGAGGGCTTCCATCAGCCTATACTACCAAGTCTGGATTTGACGGGCTTTCTCCTGCTCAAAAAACCGCGATCGGAAAGCAATTGAGAACTAACTGGCTGCCATCACAGGAAAATGCGGGTCTCAATTTCTCTTTCCAGGCGAATGGAGGATTTACGACCAAATTATTCGGTATGAACCTGGGAGGTACGTTTGGTGTTCTGTACAACCGGTCAAACCGATTTATTAAATTGCTGAACAGGGCCAACGCGATTGATGAGATAACTAATGCTGTAACCGTTGCCTACGATTTTGACGACGATAAATACCAGCAGGATATCAACGCCGGCGCTATCGGTAGCATTTCCCTCCAGTTAAGTCCACTGCATAAGATATCGATCAAGTCGATTATTAATATTAATACACCCAATTCCATTACACAGCGACACGGGGAAGATTTCACAAGGACTGAAGAGTTGAAAGGCACTGAGTTCACCTTTAAACAAAATACATTTTTTACCGTCCAGGCAAGTGGCGATCACAGTATTGCCAAGCCGCTCAAATTAAAATGGTATGGTGCTTTCAATATCCTGGATGGGTATATTCCTGATCAGCGCCGGATCCTGTATACACGGCCCAGCAATACCTCTGACCCTTACCGCTTACTTATCTCCAATACATTATCACAGCAAAGTGGTAGCCGGATCTATCAGAGCCTGAGTGATTATATCTATACAGCAGGGGGTGACATGGCATACAATTTTAACTGGCTGGAGCAAAAGCAAACGATCAAGGGTGGCTACATGCTGCAGATCAAAGACCGTTTGTATGATGCAAAACTGTTTGCGAACTATTTGCCAACGGACAATGCTTCGCTGCGATTATTATCACCAGACCAGGTGTTTACGCCTGAAAATTTCGGCGACGGATCAGCTTCCAGCACTCTTTTGGCTTTTGATGCCATTAAGGGAAATACATTCCGGTACATGGCGAATACGATATTGAATGCAGGGTTTCTCCAATTTGATAACCAATTCACTAAAAATCTGCGGGTAGTATGGGGTGTAAGGGTGGAACATTATGATCAACTGATAGGCAGTGTTAAAGCGTCTGATCCCCGGCATACGTATTCTAAGGTGACAGACTACCTGCCGGGTTTGAATGCCACAGTTAAATTGAATTCGAAGACCAATCTTCGTTTCTCCGGTTCACAAACCGTGATCCGTCCTGAACTACGCGAATTAGCTTTCCTGAACCTGTATGATTTTGAACTGAACGCTTCCGTCCAGGGAAATCCAAGGCTTGAGAGAACCAAAGTAACAAACGCCGATATCCGCTACGAGATATATCCAAGGGCAGGTGAAGTGTTTACTGCTGGTATTTTTTATAAAAAATTCAGCAATGCTATTGAGCAGGTGTTCAATGGTGTGGTAGGAACATCGGCCAGTACCTTTGGATTTGAGAATGCTGACAAGGCAACATCTTATGGAGTTGAACTGGAAGTCAGAAAAAAACTTGATTTTTCCAGTACTCTTAAAAACTTCACTTTCCAGGCCAATGCCTCTTATATCAAGAGCCAGGTAAAAGATGATAAACTGAATGTTGACCGTCCATTGCAGGGACAATCTCCTTATGTATTGAATATTGGTCTCCTGTATGATCTTGAAAAGGCTGGATTTAGTGCTACCTTCTTATTTAACCAGATAGGTGAGCGGCTATTCCTGGTGGGTGATAAGACAACTTCCTCTCCCGATGTATACGAAGCTCCCAGAGCTTTGTTCGATCTGCAGCTGGCCAAGAAACTTTTGAAAAACAAGGCCGAGGTCCGGTTAAATATTGCCGACCTGCTGAACCAGACACAATATTTCTATCAGAATGTCAACGATAAGAATTCATTCCAGAAGGATACAGATGCTTACCGGTTTACCCGCAAGTATGGCAGCACATTCAGCCTGACCTTTAATTACTCATTGTAAAATCTATAAATAAAAATAAAATGAAAAAGTACGTTTTCAGCGCAGTTGCTTTAGTAAGCCTTGCCATTACCGGCTGCCGTAAAATTGAAGTAGACGGCGAAAAGGAGATCATCATTGTTGGTGGTGGCGGTCCTATTGGTACAACTATTACGCTGCAGGGTCGCATTAATGCGGACACCATTTTGCGCAAGCAAAATACGTATATCTTAAAAGGGCTGGTGTACATGGTTGGTAACCATACCATGACCATCGAGCCAGGAACTGTTATAAAAGGCTCTTTCAGTGGGGCAGACGTTGCCTCATTGATCATTACCCGTGGGTCGAAAATCAATGCAACAGGAACAGCGACCGAACCGATCATCTTTACATCGGCTGCACCCAACCCCCAATCTGGTGACTGGGGCGGTATTGTTATCTGCGGGAAAGCAAGTGTCAACACTTCTTTTGCTGGCACTGGTGGCGGTCCTGGCGTTTATGAAGTAGAGGGTGGAATTAATAATGCCAACAGCGATGGATTAGCAGGCGGTGGCGCTACACCCGACGATAATGATAATTCAGGTGTATTGCAGTATGTCCGTATTGAATATGCGGGATATGCATTCCAGCCCGATAAAGAGATCAATAGCCTTACTATGGCGGCTGTTGGTCGTGGCACCACCATTGACCATATCCAGGTGGTATACGCCAAAGATGATGCGTACGAGTGGTTTGGTGGTACGGTCAATGCAAAATACCTGATCGCTTACAAGACACAGGATGATGATTTTGATACCGACAATGGATATAGTGGTAAAGTGCAGTTCGGCCTGGTGATCAGGGACTCCCTGATTGCGGACATTTCTACATCAGAAGCTTTTGAAAGTGATAACAATGCAAGCGGTGGTACGGCCACGCCCAAGACCAACCCGATCTTTACCAATATTACGGCGATCGGGCCACGGGCATCGCTCACCAATACCGGGAACAGTTTATTCCGGGCAGGGGCGCAGATCAGGAGAAATTCCGCGCTGTCTTTGTACAACTCGATCATCATCGGCTGGCCCCAGGGAATCCTTATCGATGGAGCACTGGGTACTTCCACCGCATTGAATATCGAGGACAGCAGCCTTCGTTTGCGTAACGTAACGTTGGCGGGTAATACAGTAAACATGAAATTTACAGGAGCCGCTGGTGCTACGATCAACTCGGATGCCACACTTACAGCATGGTTTACCAATTCATTTTACAATAACGATATTCTCGTAAATACCGCTGACGCGAAATTGATCCAGCCATTTAACTATGCAGCACCCGATCCTACCCCGTTTGCTGGTAGCAGTGGAAATCAAAAAATATTGACGGGCGGTGGATTTACAGATCCTGAATTTGCCGGCGATACATTTTTTGATAAAACAGTCACTTTCCGTGGAGGTATTGCACCCGCAGGACCGGATGCAACATGGTGGAAGGGATGGACAAAGTTCAATTATTAATAACTCACTATACTGTCAAAGAAAGGCCGGCTTATTAAGCCGGCCTTTCTTTGTTACGCCTTTCTTTATGACAAACACCCGGGTTCAAAATGCGCATTAATTTTTGACCGGTGTATAGGCATATACTATCTCGTAAGGTGTTTTGGTAAGACCCGGCAAAAGCTGTCCGATTTTAAGGTCTTGTTTCTGGGGAGTTGGCTCACAAACGGAGTACCTCACGCCTTTATAGATGATAGGTGTACCAACCGGTTTATCAAATTTTACAGCAATCGTTACATGTTCGGGGTAAGACAATACAATTACCGGCAGGTTATAAATCTCTTTTACTAAAAAGAAAAATAAAGCAGCCCTGTCCTCGCAGTCACTTTGTTCATATAGCAAGGTTTGTTCAGGGGATAAGCGCTTTTCTTTACCGAATACTTCTGAATCTTTTTCATACAGAAATGCATAGCGGGTAAAACGCATCAGGTAATCCACACCATTTTTTGTGTTCATCCCTTTAATATTCTTCTTCAGCAGGGGGATCAGCGAACGGTATGTTTCTTTGCTGAGAGGGATATTGAAATAAGACTCATAATCCACTACGGGGTAATTGGCAAAAATGGTTTTTACCTGGGAGTTTAGTTTCACTTTGAAGTGATACTCATTTTCGTTGTAGTTGAACCGCAGATCCTTTTCCTCGTAGTCGCCAGGTTTGAAACCGGGCATCCGTGTTATTTTATAGGAGAATGTGTTTTCCGCGGCCGGAACTGCATACGATACTTCTTTGAATTTTTCCTTTTCAAAATCAATATCCGCCCCGTAGTCGTGGTAGTTCAGGCAGACATATTGCTTGCCATCTTTCGTGTAAAAAGGAATATTGTAAATATTTTCATCCGTTTGTACATAAAAAAGCAATTTTTCTGCACTGATCTTCAGGGTTGCGTTATATCCTGACCGTGTCAATAAGAACCATTTATAAAGCGTATAACGATAGTAGTTTTCTGCTTTTGGGCTTATTTGTTGCGCGGTCTTGCGGATCAGCTGGTAATATAACCAGTCATCCAGCTGGTACAATTTTTTATAAACCAATAAAGAACTGACCATTGATGCTGAATTGGCGCTGTTGATAGCTGCCTGGAAAGATCCGATGGAATGCTCATCCAGGGGGGAGCCATAGCTTATAATACAGGAATTGTCCAGTCTTAACTCGATGGGATCACCAAAAAAATCAAAGGAAATAGCTTTGCTAATGCCCTGGCCAGAAATGTTTTGTGGCAAAAAGCTTATAAAAAGCAACAGGGATAATATGGAACACCGGGTTTTCATGGCAGGCGAGCTCAATAAAGCTACAAAAAATTAACAATAAGGTAATATTAAATTTTCAAACCCTCAGTATTTCTTCTTATTGCACAGACCTTGTTTTTGATAATGCTGAATTAATCTTACTGTAACAGCCCGGTAACTTTTGGCCGGCATCTTTACAACAGCTCTTATTCATTCTCAGTCCCATCGAATCTGCCGGGTTAGTATCCAGGCGCAGATTTTCTCATGCAGTTACCGCCCCGCAGCAGTCCCGATGTCTTCGGGAGGGCGCGGGGTGGTTTTTTAGTCCCTCCTAAACTAAGCCTGCCGATAAGCCAGCTATTTTTGAAAATATTTTTTACAGGAGAAAGCTGAGTAAGCCGGGCGGGGTAGCCGGCAGCATTCGGTTGACAGGTTGCGGTTGTTCTGTAAAAAGATGCTCCAGGCATCTGTCAACAGTATTGCCGTAATTGACCCGGATCGATTGTACGGAGTTTAGCCATTGCAGGAATTGCTGCTCAAAATCGCTATCAATTTTCTCCAGGCAGGTGACACCCATCTGTTTTAATGCGGCAGCATTACATTGTTGCTCATATTGCCCCCTGATCGGAATGCATAATAGTTTCTTTTCCAGGTATAATGCCTCGGCAGGGGTTTCAAAGCCGGCGCCGGTGACGATGCCACTGCAATCCACCATGCTTTTGTTGAAGAGCTGCCTGTCTACCGGTAAAAAATGCAAGTTCTGATCGTGATAAGCATGTTGCGTTTCACGGCAAAATACTTCAAACCGTAGATTCCTGAACTGGCCAAATATTGCTTTCAGCTGTTGTTCGCAGAAGGAGGGAAGATAAACGGTGATATAGTTTTTATCGCGTGGATCAGCTTGCAGGATATCTTTTTTTATCACCGGGGGAAAAATAAAATCATCGTACGGTTTAAAATGCAGGCCGATATACCGGCTGGCCCTCGCATAATTTTTCAATACCCATTCGCCGGTAATACTTCTTTTCCGGGGTCTTGGTGTATGAACTGATTGAAAACTCGCCTGGTGGCCAAAATTGACAGAAGGAATTCTTTTTTTAGCACAGGCCGCGGCAGTAATGTATTCAAAATCGTTGATGACCAGGTCATATTTTTCTACGGGAAGTTCACAAATCTCTTTTTTGAGGCGGGTTAGTTGAAAGGCCTTTGTGATCTGCCAGTAATTGAGCCCGCCGCTGCAATTATAGTATAAGCTCAATCCTTTGCTCCGGTACTTTACGGGTGCATCCAGTGCGAGGTGACTGTTGTCGCCACTTAAAAAAATATCTACTTTCCCGTAATACTGCAGGTAGGGGAGTAATTCCATTGCGCGGCTTATATGACCGTTACCCGTGGCCTGGACTGCGTACAATATTTTCATGCTCCATATTTATGGATGTAAAGAATTGATGAATAGATCTACCTCATCGGTCATAACAGTCAAGTGGGGTAATTTTTTATCAATTTGTATTACAGGAGCCAATGCAAAATGGGCTTCATTGTACTGGTAGATCATCCATTCATTATTATGGTATTCCAATGCTGTTAAATTTTCCACCCAATCACCGCTGTTCAGGTAAAGCACTTTCCCTTTCTTCGTTTCAACTATCCTTTTCTGAGGCTGATGAATATGCCCGCAGATCACCACATCATACTTTTTTTCAATGGCCAGTTCCGCGGCAGTCTGTTCAAAATCATCGATCCACGCAATAGCTTTTTTTACACTGTTCTTGATACGCTTACTAAAACTCATTTTAGGCCGTCCCATTTTTCTCAGGCACCAGTTGGCGAAACGATTGGTCAGGATCAGCCAGTCGTAGCCGTAACCTCCCAGTTTCGCCAGGATCTTTGCACTGCCTTTCGTGGTATGATCAAATACGTCTCCATGAAATATCCAGGTCATCTTGCCATTTATTTCCATTACCAGTTTGTCGGTAAGCTGAAAATTATGAAGTTGAAGATCGCTGTAGCGCCGCATCATTTCGTCGTGGTTGCCCGTTATATAGATAACCCGGGTACCGTTGCTGAGCAGGGTCATTATTTCTTTTATAACCTGTAAGTGCAGGGCAGGAAAATAACGTTTGCTGAATTGCCAGCCATCAATGATATCCCCATTCAGGATTAAAACCTGTGGCGATATACTGCGCAGGTAGTTCACTATCTCTTTTGCATGACAGCCATAGGTTCCCAGGTGGAGATCTGATATGACCGCAACATCTAAGGATCTTTTTTTCAATGTGTACAGGAATTTTACAAAGTACCATCTTCCGCATTACCGCAAAGCGCATAATAGTTTAAGAAATTGTAATCACTGTATGATATAATTGCAACATCGCCGGATTTCCCTTTAAACAGACGAAATAATAATACGGTAATGCGTTCTTAACAACAGGGTCATACCTGTTTTCTTCTTTTGCAAAACCGTTACACATGAAAAACATCCTGGTCAGTGTTTTCCTGCTAGCCGCAGTACCCTTTCCTCCCTCACCAACGGTCAAACCACCGGAACACCCGCCGGCGATCATTGCCAGTGAAAATTTATTCATCATCACGATCGATGGATTTCGCTGGCAGGAGATTTTTAACGGAGCCGACTCAGCGCTTCTCTTCAATGAAAATTATACAGCCGGTACTGAATATATGAAAATGATGTATTGGTCGGCTGACGCGGAAGAAAGAAGGAGAAAACTTTTGCCGTTCTTCTGGAATGTTCTTTCCGCCAAAGGGCAATTGTATGGCAATCGTAAATTTGATAACAGGGTCAATAACGCCAATAGCTATTCCATCTCGTATCCGGGGTATAATGAAATTTTTACCGGAACTGCGGATCCGGGTATCACCTCCAATGATAAGAAGGGAAATCCTAACCTGAACGTGCTGGAATTCTTAAATGGCAAACCATTCTTTAAAGGCAGGGTGGCAGCGTTCAGTTCCTGGGATGTATTTCCCTATATCCTCAACCAGGAACGGAATGACCTGCCTGTAAATAGCGGTTACAACAAGGACCGGCCAGGTGAATCACCGGCACAGCAGATGATCGGTAAAGTAGAGGAAACGGCGGTCTATAATAAAACAGCTACCCGGTATGATGAATTGACCTTCCTGACAGCCACGGAATATATAAAGGAACATCGCCCAAGAGTTGCTTTTATCGGTTTGGGAGAGACGGACGAATTTGCTCACGATGGCAGGTACGATCTCTACCTTGAACAGGCAGCCAAAACTGACAAAATGATCGCGGGGCTCTGGCATTGGGTGCAAACAACACCGGGCTATAAGAATAATACCACATTCCTAATCACCACCGATCATGGTCGCGGCAGCAAGCGATCAAAATGGTCATCACACGGAGGATTTATACGCGGTTCCTCTCAAACCTGGCTGGCGCTGATAGGTCCGGGGATCAAGGCTTCGGGGGAAATAAGGGAGGACCAGCAACTCTACCAGGTACAGCTGGCACAAACGATCGCCGCCTTATTGGGAGAGGAATTTGTCAGTAAAGACATTGCCCCGGCCATATCACTGCGATGATAACGGTCGCAAAACCATTGAAATGGTTTTAGGACTGAGGGATATCATTTTGGCTCTGCGTTTAAACCCCGGACTATCATTGTCGTTGCCAGGAGGGAAATGGTTTTAACCATTTCACTAAAGGCGCCGGTATTTTATTTTATCTTACGATAAATAAAAAACCATGAAGATCCTTTCTTTGATAGCCACCCTTTCTTTTTTAGTGGCCTGTTCCGGGGGTTCGGCCGTCGGCAAACAACTTTCCGGGAGCGATAGCCTCGTGATCAATTTCAATGAACCCCAAACGAATAGTATCGCTAAAACCACTTATACTACTGATGCCAAAGCCATCAAAAAACTCGCCCGTTTCGTGGATAGTAAAACTACAGAAGCGTATAAATGCGGGTATGACGGCAATTTGATGTTCTACAAAAAAGGACAACTGGCAGGTGATGTGTCGTTCAATTACTCCGGGGAAGGTTGTCATCATTTTATCCAGGACCTGGCAGGTGTATTAACACCCACCGCTATGAGCAATGAAGCGGCTGATTTTTTAAGGAGTATGTCGGAAGGGAAAAATTGGTATTAGCTCCGACAACTACAGATCGTTTTGTCAGGCGGTTCATAAATTTTCCTTGCTTTTACAGGCAGAGTTATATTTTAGCTAAACATTCAAAAGTCTTTTTACCATTAAACCTATACACATGCTTGTTTATCGCAAACACGTCAATCTAATCATTGCATTAATACTGCTGTCCTTTACGGCCAGTGCACAACCTGTACTCAGTGAGTATTTCAAAGCCAGGGAGAACATCGCTCCTCCGCGTATTGTTACCAACCTTGCCAATTCAAGAACCCAGATAGCGCAGCGTAAACTAAATTTCCAGGTGGGTTTTACAAGCGTAAGCGGCCGCCGTTCTGACAGCATTACCGGTTTTAAAATGATCTCTGCCGCTGAGTACAAAAAATTGCGGGATCAGCGCAAGGCCCGCGTCAAGATCAATTATACCCCAAAACTTGCACCATCGTATGCAAACGCAAGCAAACTAGATCTGCGCAATTTTCATTTGGTTACCCCGGTTCGGGCACAGGCTTGCGGTAATTGCTGGACCTATAGTTCATTGGGATCTTTTGAAAGCAATTACCTGCTCAACCATTACAAAGACAGTTATGCTGCTAACGATCCCGACAGTCCTACCAACCTTAATCTTGCAGAACAACAAATGCTTAGCTGTTCCGGTGCAGGGGATTGTGTCGGGGGGTGGATGAGCGGTGTGTTCAACTGGCTGGAATCAAGTAAGACAAGTATTTGCCGGGAATCCGATAATCCCGACCAGGGGTGGGGTGGTCCAGCATGCTCCAATATCAATCCTGCTGCTAATGCAAAATATAGGGTAGCGGACTGGGATTTTATCGCCACTTCTGATGATAACTGGGCTGTACCTGCTGTGCAACAGATAAAAAATGCAATGGTATATCATGGAGCTGTTACAGCGGCTTTCATTGCTTCCGCTGCTGATTTTGATGCTTTCTTTACCAATTATGCGGGTGGGGTTTATAATCTTCCCTACAGCAGTAATTTTTGTAATACCGTGGCATGTATCTTTCATGCGATCACTATTATCGGTTGGGATGACAGCAAACAAGCCTGGTTGATAAAAAATTCATGGGGTCCGGGTTGGGGCGACCAGGGCTATGGCTGGATGGGATATAACAGTAGTCTGATTGGCCTGGGAGCTACCTGGGTAGAGTCAGCAAAAGATTCTAAATGGATTGTAGATCCCAACCGTTTCAAAATAAAGCAGCCACTGATTTTTCCGCAGGAGAAACTTATTATTCCTGCCCGGATAGACAATATAAAGCCTAATAAAAATCCTGTGAGAAATTAAAGAACCGGGCCAGGAAGATATTGGGATTGCAAGAACGATTAAAGATTTTATTCGCGGCGGCTATCTAGTGTAAATCCGACAGTAGTGCCTACGCCTTCTGTACTGCGCACGTGGATCGTGTGGCCATGAGCTTCGATGATATGCTTGCAGATCGATAAACCAAGGCCACTTCCGGTCACATCGATACTGCGGCCTTCATCCGTGCGGTAAAAACGTTCAAATAAACGGGGGAGATGCCGCTCACTGATCCCGATACCATCATCCGTGACCTCCACCAGGATATTTTTACCATCGGTTTTATACATGCTGGCCGTAATGCCACCGCCCTGTTTGCCGTACTTGATCGAATTTTCAATAAGATTGGTAAAGACCTGTCTGAGTTTTTCTTTGTCTGCAAAAACAGTCAGGGGCGATTCGCAACCTTTTTTGATACTGCAATAAATATTACCAGGATCGGCTTTCACGGATAAACTTTCAAAAACATCTTTTACGAGGTCCTGTATCACAAAATTCTTTTTGTATAAGACCAGTTCTCCTCTTTCCAAACTGGATATTTCATCCAGGTCGTTCAGCAAATGCGTCAGCCGGTCCACGTTTTTTGCGGTCTTCTCCAGGAATTTTTTATTGACGGCCGGGTTCTCCAAAGCTCCGGCCAGCAAGGTATCCACGTATCCCTGGATGGCAAAGACAGGCGTTTTGAATTCATGGGAAAGATTTTGCAGGAATTCCCGGCGGAACTGTTCATTCTGCCGGAGCAATTCGATCTCCTGTTTATTTTCCTCGGCCCAGGCTTCTACATCCTCGCGTACTTCATCAATGCTTTTTTGTGGCAGCACATATTTATAATAGGTCTCTTCTTTACGTGTTGCCTTGGTCTGGTAAATGAACTTATAGATCAGTTTGATCTTGCGGTAAATAAAACGTTCCAGTACAAACGAAATAAGAAAATACGCAACGCCAAAGGTGAGGATCAACGAAGCGATGGACCAGATCCAGTTCTTTTCTAACAGGTAAACAAGAATGCTAACCGGTATCGACAACACCAGCGCTGTAAATGCCGAAAGCTGGCGGGGAGAAATATTCTTTGTTGAGAACATACTACGAAGCTACGAGTTGTAAGCTATGAGAGGCAGAACGTTATAAACAAGCGGGAACTAAAGTCCCTTTAGGGATTTAGGGTTTACAGTTCAAATTTATAACCCACACCTTTCACTGTCGTAATGCAGTCCACACCC
>JANOHQ010000045.1:0-3425 GCA_031406595.1 Chitinophagaceae bacterium | reverse complement strand
GTAGGAACAAGGATCATCAGCGATGAGGGGGATATCTCTACGGTAGCATCTTATTTTGCCCGTGTAAATTATTCTTTCAGGAACAGGTATTTATTAAATGCTTCTATACGAAGAGATGGATCTTCCAAATTCTTTGGCGATGACAGGTGGGGTATGTTCCCTTCTATTGGCGTCGGTTGGGTGATCAGTGATGAAAGTTTTATGAAGAATCAAAAAATATTCAATACGCTGAAATTGCGTGGAAGCTGGGGCAAGATCGGCAACGCGTCTGTTCCGTCGAATCTTTCTGTATTGAGGGTCACGCAAAATGATAATCTTTCTGCGATTTTCGGCGGTGTTACTTACACTGGCGCCAGTATCAATTCCGTTGTACCTCCTACTACGGTATGGGAACGTGCAGTTGGTACTGATATCGGAATCGAATTGTCCGTGTTTAAGAACCGTTTATATTTTGAAGCTGACTATTATATTAAGAAAACCGAGCAGGCAATTTTTGATATTCCGATTCTTTCTTCTGTTGGAACTGGTTCAGCCACCATTATTGGTAACCAGGCCGATATTGAAAACTCGGGATTTGAATTTTCTGCTACCTGGAAGGATAATATGAACAAGAACCTTTCTTATTCTATTAGCGCTAATGCGGGATTTAATAAAAATGAGGTTTTGCGGGTAAGCACAGGGGGCAACCCGATATACGGTGGTGGCGCAGCTGCAACAGGTGGATTACTTGCTACCAGAACTGTTGTTGGCGAGCCAATCGGTCAGTTTTATGGGCTGATTATAAACGGGATCTTCCAGAATAGCACAGAAATAGCCGCTTCTGCACAACCAACCGCGAAACCAGGTGATTTCAGGTATGTAGATCAAAATAAGGATAACGTCATTGACGGAAAAGACAGGATGCCTATTGGTAACCCTAATCCAAGAGTGAGTTATGGTCTCAACACTAACTGGAATTACAAAAACTTTGATTTTACACTTGACTTTCAGGGTGTGGCCGGAGTAGAAATATACAATGCTAACCTGGGTCTTCGTTTTGGGAACGAAAATTTCACCAAAGACTTTTATGATAACCGCTGGCATGGAGCTGGAACTTCCAACGAATATCCTTCTGCTAATATTGGAGGCGGAGATAACTACAGGCCCAACACTTTCTTTGTGGAAAAGGGCAGCTATTTCCGGGTAAGAAATATCCAACTCGGTTATTCGTTATCTAACCGGTTATTGGAAGGCTGGGGAGCTAAAAAACTCCGGGTGTACGTAAATGCACAAAATGCATTTAATTTCTTCAAGTACCGTGGTTTTTCTCCTGAAGTTGGAGGGTCGCCGACAAACGCTGGAATCGATGCTAACGTATATCCTTTATCAGCCACCTTCAATTTTGGTGTAAACCTGACTTTCTAAAATTTTAAACTAAGCATTATGAAACAGAATAATTATAAAATCGGGTCATTAAGATTGCTGCTTGTTCTTCCGGCCGCAATTCTATCGATGACAGGTTGTAAAAAAAGTTTTCTCGAGGTAGATCCGCAGGGACAACAACCCAGTGAACAATTCTGGAAAAATGAAGCCGATGCAACAAAGGCGGTAAACGCCATGTATGGTAACCTGCGTGGCTGGACCAATGTGGCTTTTGCCCCTATTGCTATCGAAAGCATGGGATCTGATGACGCGGAAAAAGGGAGCACTCCCGGGGATGCGGCTTTTCATACCAAATTTGACAACTTCACTGCGACTTCAACAGAAGGACAGATCCAGGATTTCTGGAGTGGTCAGTATCAGAATATCAATTTTGCCAACCAGATCCTTACCAATGTTCCGGGGATAACGATGGACGCAGCCTTGAAAAGCCGCTACCTCGCTGAGGCGAAATTTGTGAGAGCTTATTCCCATTTCAGGTTAGTAAGGGCTTTTGGTGACGTTCCTTTACGGATGAAGATTCCGGTAGATGCAAGTGAGTTCAATATTCCAAGAACACCCAAGACGCTGGTATACGCCGCTATTGAAGCAGACTTGACCGAGGCAGCAGCCGTGTTACCTCAATCATACAGTGCAGCGAATGTTGGCCATGTTACAAAAGGCGCTGCCCTCGCTCTTCATGCCAAGGCGGCTATGTACCAGAAAAAGTGGTCTGATGTGCTGTCGTTGACGAACCAGGTAATAGGATTGGGGTATACACTTTTCCCTGATTATGAAGCCCAGTTCAGAATTGCCAATGAAAATAATTCTGAATCCATCTTTGAGATACAGGCAAAATTTGTAGCAGGGAATTGTGATCTTTCGAATTCACAATATTCACAGGTGCAGGGTGTACGTGGTATAACCGGCGGCGGCTGGGGCTTTAATGTTCCTACGCCTGATCTCGCGGCATCTTATGAAGCAAATGACCCAAGACGTGATGCTACCATTATCTTCCGGGGTGAAACAACACCATCAGGAGATATTATTCCCGCTATCGGCGATAACCCGATGTATAATCAAAAATCGTATGTGCCTTTCGGAACCTATGTTTCCTGCGCAGAAGGATCTGAGCAAAATATCAGGGTGATCAGGTATGCAGACGTATTATTAATGAATGCGGAAGCCGCCAATGAACTGGGTGGCGGTAATACGGCACTGGCACTTACTTCACTTAATGCAGTAAGAACAAGGGCAAGGGGAGCCAATCCTCTCACGGTACTTCCACCTGTAACTTCCACCGATCAGGCAACTTTACGAGCAGCTATCTGGAGAGAAAGAAGATCCGAACTGGCCATGGAATTTGACAGGTTCTTTGATGTTATCCGCCAGGGCCGTGGTTTTGCGGTATTCGGACCAAAAGGATTTGTAGCCGGTAAGAATGAAGTATGGCCAATACCTCAAAATGAACTCGACCTGAGTGTGGGAGTGTTGACTCAGAACCCCGGTTATTAATAATTAACAACTAAAAAAGCTTGGTATGAAACTAAAAATAACTAAACTTTTGTCGGGCACGCTACTATTGGTGTCAGCGAGTTTGTCACTTACATCATGTTTCAAAAAATTTGATGAGAATAGTTACGCTCCCGCACTCAATATTGGCGGTTATACGAGTGCTAAAGAAATAGCGCCGGCCAACCTGGTAGGGTATTGGTCATTTAACGGGTCGTATGTAGATAGTGTTTCCGGCGCTGCTGGTACTAATACCGGAACAACGTTTGCCGCAGGCATCAAAGGAGAGTCTATGAAAGGCGCATTAAACAGTTATGTGTTGTTTACCCCTGGAACGGCTATTACCACTATGAGCAGTTTTACTCTTACCTACTGGATCAACAGCCCGGCGCCTTCCACAGGTATCATTGGTAATGTTTCACTGGCAAAGACTGACGGATTCTGGGGAAATATTGAAATATTCTTTGAGAACGGAGGAACGAATACTAACGGCAGATACAGGGCTCATGTACAGG
>JANOHQ010000043.1:0-12637 GCA_031406595.1 Chitinophagaceae bacterium | reverse complement strand
CTTCCTGCACCGCCGCTTTAAAACCGGGGAGGTATATTTCCCGCAATGCTCTTTCACTCATTTGTACATCCACGGTATGCCGCCATAGTTCCTGGTTATTGGCCAGGTAATGTTTAACACAGGCTGAAACGCCTTGTGCCTGTACACCTTTAATATAACCTACTACCATTTTCGATACCAGGTAAGGATCTTCACTCTGGTATTCAAAATTTCTTCCGTTCAATGCGGTGCGTATGATATTGATACCCGGTCCGAGTATCACATTTTTACCACGGTACTTTGCTTCCTGTCCGAGTACGGTACCATATTTAAAACCCAGCGCAGGATTCCAGGTAGCTGCCAGGCAAACGCCGGTTGGCAAATAGGTTCCGGAATCCAGTGAATTATTGTCGAGGTTCCAGTCACGGCCATGTTCAGGTCTCACGCCATGTGGTCCGTCTGACATCACAATTTCCGGGATACCCAATCTTTGCACTCCGCCGGATGTAAAAGAAGAAGATGCATGGATCATATTCACTTTTTCTTCCAGCGTCATCTTACCCAGAAGATTGTTGATAGCTGCCGTTGTATCTATTTTTAGCTCCCGTACGGACGTGCCAGGTTGGGCATTTACCGACAGGCAAAAAAAACAGGTGACGAATACGAATGCCATTCTTATATTTCCAGTCCTTTTTATCATATACTTCATTTTCTGGTTTGTTAGTCCGTTTTAGTGGTATTATCCGCCTGTATGAATTGTAAATAGTTCAGGTTGAACCCGCCGCTGGAAGCCAGCACCCGAAGCCGGTTCCAACCCTTGCCGAGTTTTACATTTTTCATCGTGCTTGTTTCCCAGTGCTGTGTTTCTCCTGTTCGTGGCAGGAGCACTGTTCCGGGAAGCAATGAATCATTGATCAAAATTTTCACGGCCCCTTCATTTTCTTTTGAAGCAGAGCGGATATTCAGGTCAAACAGGCCTTCTTCGGGCAGGTAAACACTGTATTGAAGCCATTCGCCCGTTTCGATCCAGCCTACATTGTAGCCGTTTGAAATAGCATCGGTGCATTGCTCTATATCCACCCCGTCATTGCGGTAATGGCCGCCGCTATTCCAGGGAGTTCTTTTTGTAGTGGATACCCAGTACTCTGCAGAGTCTTTATCATGGTAGGTGACACCGCTTCTGCCGATATCATAATCGGTAGCATAGAGTATCTTACCCGGTACTATGACAGCCTGTCCAAATGGCATTGGCTCGGCAGTATGCACTTGTCTTGTCATCGCATCGATAACTCCCCGGTGAATGATAGTATTCTTAATATTTGTATTGCGTGCAAATTGCAGTAAACTTTTAAAAGCTTCCGCAGAGGATGGCTTCTTCGCAATTCCTTTCCAGTAGTCAAAAATTTGTTGTGTACCCGGGTCAATTTTTACCTGTAGCGGATTATTCAACCCGGATTTCTTCCAGGGCCACATATTCCACCCGATCTTATGCGCATCCAGCAGTGCCAGCACATCGGTGAACCATGCATTGGAATTCTCGCCCGTTTCTCCCAACCATACCGGTACATCCAGGTTTTTACGGATATCCAGGAACTTCTGGATGGACCCCGGAGTGTTATAGTTCCAGTATTTGTGAAAGCTGATCACGGTATTCTTATCCCATAGTGGGAAGACCCCATCGTAATTATTACCCCAGCAATTCCCTTCAATAATGATCATGTGACGCTTATCTACTTTGCGTATCGCAGCGGTGATATCCATCATTAATTTCCGTAAAGGGATATTGTTCTTTTCAGCACAACCGTTGCGGTCAGTAGCATTGTCAAAACCCCAATTCGGTTCATTGATGATATCGTATGCCCCCATCCATTCTTCATTGGCATAACGTTCTGCCAGTTTTTGCCAGAGGGAGATCGTTTTTTGTTTATTGGCTTCATCCTGCCACAGGGAAAGTTTTGTTGTATCCCTGTCCGAGATGGCATTGTCATTGCCCTGTCCGCCCGGTGCGGCATGCAGGTCCAGGATGAGATAAATATGATTGGCTTTGCACCAGCTCAACAAACTATCTGTCAATGCAAAGCCTTTGGTAAGCCAGGTGTTCTTTCCTTTAATGGGTTCTTTTTCCACCGGCAGGGTATACAGGTTATAGTGCATGGGCAGGCGAACGGAATTAAAGCCCCATGCGGCCAACGAATCGATATCGGCTTTGGTACAATGATTATTCAACCATTCATTGTAAAACGTACCGGTGTTTTTTTCGCCAATAAGGGCGCTGATCTTTTTCCGGATCTCATGCTGCGCCATCGCGGTGCCGGACAATTTCATCATATAGGGTTCCTGCAACATCCAGCCTCCTAGTCCTACACCCTGGAAGATGACTTCCTGGTCCTGTTCATTGGTGATGCGGGTGCCGTTGGTCCTCAGGAAGGCCTGCCCGTTTGCAGCAATGTTCACCAGGAAAAAAACTATGAGGAAATTGTAGCGCATTAAAAAAGTAAAATGATCAGGATTTGAATAAGGGTGAGTATTCGGCTACTCACCCTTTTGATTGCTAAAACATGAGAACTGCTTACAGTCGTCTGATCAGAATGAACGCAGCCGGAAGGTCCACCATCCGCCGCCGCCAATAGCAACTCCTAATGTCAACAGGTCGTAGTTGCCAACTGTGATATGTGTCATTGCCAATACATCGTAGGTAATTGCGGTAGCCGGTCCTGAGGTTACTTCACCACCATTCCTCACTTTTTGCAGACCGATATGTGCACCGTGACCAGTAACGGTCAGCTGTCCCAGGCTGGCAACACCAGCATTGGGTGTAAACGAATACGTGAATGAACCGGATCCCCAACCTGCCTGTGCGGCAGTATAGTTGGAAGATGGTTGACAGGTATGTGAGTTATTACCTAAATAACCGTCTCCATAAAAATCACCTTTATTGTCATAGTTAAAGGTTCTTGCTGCACTGAATGCAAATGTGTATTCGTCGTTGAACTCGCAGGAACGTGTTGTTACTTCACCGGCACCACTGGTCCACCAGCTACCATCATTCGCACCGGGGCCTACTTTATAAGCACCTGCATCGGGATCCAGTTTCCATTTCTTGGCCGTGCAACTGGTAATGAACCCTAATTGCGTACCGGCGCAGGCAGCCGGGTCGTTAGCAGCTACAACGATCACCTGTTTGGCGCTATCGATACCGCTTTGGCCATACAGAAACAATCTTATTGTATACGATCCCATGTACGGAAAATAAACAGTGTCGATCGCTTTGCCTTGTGCAAAACCTCCGGATCCTTTATCCCAGTCATGGCGGAATCCATTGGATGAAGTACTTGCCAATACATATTTATTACTGGCACCTGCTACCGGTGTTACGGTAAATGAAGCCACCGGTTTCGGTTGCAGGTCTGTTACATCGTACTTACACCCGCCAAAGAAAACGGAGGAGAGCAGGATAAGAACAGGAATGATCTGGTTGCGTTTTATACTTTTCATAATTAATTATTTTGTCTTGATTACTTTTTTAATAACCACTATTCTGGCTGAGTCCACCGGTGCGGATATCATAATCCGGGATCGGCAATACATGATGTTTACCGGATACAAATCCCAGCGGCCCTAATTCCTGGACAGCGAGTGACCAGCGGACGAGGTCCTGGAAACGTACTCCTTCAAATGCCAGTTCCACTTGTCTTTCCTTCACGATCGCGGTGAATAATGCAGCGCCGGTCGCCGTTACATCAGGAACTCCTCTTTTCTGGCGGATCTGGTTGATAAAACCTCTTGCCTTTGTTTCGTTGGTCTGGTAATTAGCTTCCGCAGCCATTAGCAATACATCGGAATAACGGATATGACGCCAGTTGGTCCCATAATTCAATTCACTGGTCGGGCCACCGGTCTGGTTTTGGAAAGAACCATACTTCCGTTGGAAAAATCCTTCATAGTCACGATCATTGGGAGCGGTCCAGTTACCACCGGCGGCGATCAGTTCAGCCTGTGACATGATCGATTGTCTTCTCCTGTTCACACTTCCATCCGCGATAAATGCATCCCACATTTTTTGTTTGGGACGGATAAATCCCCAGCCTGCGATCAAAGAATCTGCCGGCGCTTTGGTATAAAAATCTCCGCGGGGACCCATCAGTTGAATATGGATATTGCTCTCGGGAGCTGCACCCCAGGGGAAATTACCCCAGTCATAACTGCGTTGATTGGAATAAGATATTTCGAAGATCGACTCGGATCCGAACTCACCGGCATTGGAAAAAGCATCCGCCACGTTCGCTGCTACCGAATATTCATTGGAATTGATCACCAGGTCAAACTGGGCAGCAGCTTCCGCCCATTTTTGCTGGTACAACAGTGCTTTCCCATGAAGTGATTGTGCCGTACCTTTTGAAACACGGAACCTGTTTCCACCTGTATAACCCGACTTAACTGGTAATTCTACTGCAGCTTCAGTACAGTCTTTTTCGATTTGACGGAAGACATCCGCTTTGGAAGCCCGGGGGGTAGACGTAAACTGGGAAGGAGGAATATCATTCAGTACCAGCGGAACATCGCCCCACAGTGTAACCAGTTCAAAATAATTGTAAGCTCTCAACAGTTTTGCTTCCGCTTTAAGGCGTTTCTTTAAAGGAGTAGCATCATCCGACTTGTTGATCACTTTATTGGCGCGGTAGATCGTGAAATAACACATTCTCCACGCATCTCTTACTTTATCATTGGTTGCATCAAAATTATAATCATCCAGTGTCTGGTAACCCGGCTGGTCACCTGCGTTGCTGCCCCCGCAATTACTCTCGTCGGTCAGCAGGCTCTTGATCATAAAGAGGCTTCCCCAGCTACTATTGTAGTGGGCCTGCATCATATCGTAGACCCCGGTTACGGCCTGTGTAACATCGGCATCTGTTTTATAGAAATCATCTTCAGGAAAAGCGCCGGGAATATCATTGTCAAGGAATTTCTTACAACCAGGCATGATCGTCGTGGCGACAATCAAAAGAAGTGCTGTTTTTATAAATGATTTTTTCATTTTTTAATTTTTTGAGGTTAGTACTGTAGTTAAAACGTGAAGGATAATCCCACCATAGCTTTCCGGGGAATGGGGTAACCACCACGATCTATACCGATACTGTTGCCATTATTGCTGACCTCGGGATCTACACCCGGGTATTTAGTGAACGTGAAAAAATCATCCAGCGATACATAGATACGGCAGGTCTTTGCTTTCGCTTTACTCAAAATGCTCATGGGTAATGTGTAACCCAGTTGCAACTGGCGCACCCGCATGAATGAACCGTCAAAGATCATCAGGTCGCTGTTGTAGATATAAGGATCACTGGTATTGGCGGCAAACCAGGTATTGGTGCTACCGGCTCCTGTCCAGCGGTTGGCATAAAAGAACTCCGGTTTGTTGGCTGTTGCGCGGTCAGTCCGGTTAAAGCCCATCAGCATATCGTTGCCTGATTGACCCTGGACAAATATGGTCAGGTCAAATCCTTTGAAAGCAACATTCGCATTAGCACCATAGAGGAACTTCGGGTGCGGGTTACCGATCTTTGTCATATCACCTGGCGAGATAATTTTATCGCCGTTCACATCTACTACTATCGGTTCACCGGGTTTGGGGTTGTAACCAGTGATTCCTGTTTTTAAAAGGTAGTCGGCAACTTCCTGCGTAGTCTGGAAGATACCCTGCGTTTTGTAACCAGTGAAATACCAAAGCGGTTCTCCGACGGTTGATGAAGTGGCGGTCCAGCCTGTTCCGATACCCGCTCCCGGTAACACAGGTGAGTTTGGATCCAGGAAGATCACTTCATTTTTATTGAATGATATATTACCACCGACCTGGTAAAAAAGTCCATTGCTTTTCGGCTGGTTCTTATAACTAAGATCAAACTCCCAGCCTTTATTGAGGACCTTACCTGCATTAACCCTGTCCAGGGGTGCACCTACAAACATCGGTGGAACACCAGGGGTCAGCAGGTCTTTTGTATTCTTCCTGTAGTAATCGACAGTAAAGTTCAGTCTGTTTCCAAACATACCCAAGTCAAGTCCAACATCGAACTGATCTCCGTTTTCCCAAACCAGTTCATTATTGGCAAGCCTTAATGGAAAAGCGCCCACAATAAAACCCCCGTTTCCATCGGGGTAAATACCACTTGCACCTACAGCATTGAGGTAATCGGCCAGGCCAAGCGTTCCTACATTACCGTTTTGACCCCAGCTTGCACGCAGCTTACCGAAATTGATCTTACTTGCGAGGCCGGCGGGAAAGAAATCTTCTTTTGTAAATACCCAGCCTCCTGAAATAGCGGTAAAGGTCCTCCAGCGGTTAGCCGGAGGTAATTTAGAATTACCATCTCTTCTTATAGACCCACTGAATAAATATTTACCATTATAATCATACAACAATCTTCCATAGAAAGAGGCAGCCGTAACATCAAACGCGATACTACCGATACGATCCAGCAGATCCGGCACAAAATCGGCATAGGAAAATTTATCTTCTTCCTTGAATAAACCGGAATAGCTTCCTCCCATATGTACTTCATGATTCTTTTGCTGGGAAGCTCCGGCTAACAGGGTGAAATTATGATTCCGGATCGTTTTTGTATAGGTAGCAAAATTCTCCAGCAACCAGGTGAACCAGGTGTTGCTATAATCAAATCCATTGGCGATCGAATTCGTGCTTTCATCCGAGTACCAGAAAGTGGGTGTCCAGCCATGTCCTGTCTGGAACGCTGCATCGATACCAAAGCGGGATGTGAATTTCAATCCTTTGAGTGGCTCGATATCCGCGAATACATTGGCAAATATCTTATTCTGTACATTTCCTCCTTTCGCCAGGTCGATCCTTGCGATAGGATTGCCGTATTCTCCTTTTAAGAAATTAGAGATCCCATAATAATTTCCTGCTGCATCTTTCCTTAATGGTTTCCCTGCTGCGATCGCAGTTTGCACATGGGCAGGTAATGAACCGGTATATACAACGGGTGTAAGAGGGTCCATCACTGTTGCACTGGCCAATATGGAACCAAACTCAGAATTATCTGAAATAGCTTTCCGCTCATGGTGAGAGAAAGAAAGACGCTGACCAACAGTCAACCATGGTTTTATTTTAAAATCAGTATTGATCCGCATGGTATAGCGTTTGAACTGCGCTTTTTTACCGCCGACAATACCATCCTGCGTAAAAATATTTCCGCCGAGATAATAGGTAGACTTGTCAGTTCCCCCGTTAAATGATAAGGAGTGATGCTGTTGTGGCGCTGTCTGGATCACTTCGTTTATCCAGTCAGTGCCTTCCCCTACTGCTGCTACATCCGCAGGTGTGGGAGCACCGTTCACACCTGCTTCTGCCAGGTATTGCTGGTAATGCGGGGCGCTCATCATCTTGATATAGTTATCTTTTACAGATTGAACGCCATATTGAGCGGAATAGGTAAACCCGCTGACTCCCCTGCTCCCTGTCTTGGTGGTGATCATAATCACCCCATTGGAACCTTCTGAACCATAAATAGCAGCCGAAGCCCCATCTTTCAGGATCTCTATCGAAGCGATCTCCGCAGGATCGAGGGATTCGATACCACCCGACTTGATCCCATCGATAATATAAATGGGGCCGGTGTTACCATTAGAAGCAGTGCCTCTTATTTTAACACTCAAACCCGCACCTGGCTGACCCGATTGTGGGCCGACCTGTACACCGGGAACTCTGCCCAACAGGGCCTGCTCGATCCGGGTATTGGAAACATTTGCCAGCTGGCTGGCTTTTACAGACGAGATAGAACCTGTCAACAGGCTTTTCTTCTGTTGGCCATAACCTATCACTACAACCTCATCCAGTATACCGGCACCTTGTACAAGGCTGAAGTTCTGGGTGCCGCCTTTGTCGACGGTTATTTCAGCTGTTACCATACCTACATAGCTGGCAACCAATACCGATCCCGCTTTGGGAACAGTGATGGTGTAATTTCCGTTGGCATCCGTAGAAGTGAAAGTGGCGGTCCCTTTAACCGAGACAGTAACCCCGGCAAGTGGGGCATTGGCTGTTTGAGAAAGAACCTGGCCGGAGACGGTGAAGCTTTGAGCGAGAGCCCGGTGCAATCCTAAGACGGTCAGGAAAGCACATAGTAATGCAGCAGTTTTTAGTTTCATATTGCAATCGTTTAGGTGTTTTCAAAAAAATCGAAATCCAAGGATATAAATCTAAGACCTCATTGCTCAGATAAAAAATAAATGCCTACTTCTCTACTACATCATCTATTAATAAACAGCTATTTACAGTAAATTTGACTACATCATTACTACATCAACCAAGGTTTTGTACTTTCACAATTGTATGAGAATTGTCATGAGAATAATTTTTAGTCTTTTTCTTCTATCCCTTGTTATTGAAAGAGGGTATGCCCAAAATACCATCGGGCTACCCGATATTTTAAACTATTCGAAGCAGTTCTATAAGGCTGGTGCCCAGAACCGTCAGATCCGCCAGGACAAGAAAGGCATACTTTATTTTGCTAATAGTGAAGGCGTTATGTCTTTCGACGGAATCAACTGGAAAACCTATCCCCTCCCGAATAAGAGTATCGTGAGATCACTTGAATTTGGCCCCGATAATAAATTATATGTGGGTGGACAAGATGAATTCGGGTACTTTTCGCCTGAAGAGAACGGCCAACTGGCTTATCATTCCCTCAAAAACCTCCTGCCGGCCACAGAAAGGTCGTTTACGGATGTGTGGGAGATCTATTTCTACAGGGACCTGATCTTTTTTCAAACCAGTAATAATATTTACCAGATCAGCGGGAAGCATAGCACTATTTATAAGAGCACGCACTGGCGCTTTATTACCGTGTGTAATGACCGCCTGATAGCCCAGGACTTTACGAAAGGTCTGCTAAGTTTCCAAAATGGTGTCTGGGCTCCTTTCCTGACAAAATCAGAACTACCCGGCGATTATTTTGTCACTTCCCTTACCCGGATCGGGCAGGATAGCGCTATCCTTACTACGGTAAAGAACGGCGTCTTCCTTTTAAATGGAAATGAGATCACCCGGATCCGGTCGCCGTTCCTTGATAATATAGCCAGCACTCATATCTCCGCTTCCATTATGGTGAACCAGGACCATATTGGCCTTACTACTAACCTCGATGGTTGCTATATCATTGATAAAAAAGGCACGCTGATCCAGAAGTTCTCGATCAAAGAGGGTTTGCAGAATAACAATATACTCGACATCTTCCTGGACAAGGAAAAGAACCTCTGGCTGGGACTGGATAATGGGGTCGATTTTATCGCTTATAACAATGCGATCAAACATATCTACCCGGATTACCTCAATGAAGGCTCCGGCTATGCTTCCAGCATTTTCAATAATGAATTATACATCGGCACTTCCAATGGTCTGTACAAAACAAGTCTCGCCGGTGAAAAGGACCTGAGCTTTGTGAAAGGCTACTTTTTACCAGTGGCCAATACACAGGGCCAGGTATGGAACCTATCCCAGGTGAATGGTAAATTACTGATGGGTCACCACGACGGTGCTTTTGTCATCGGGGACAACACTGCCACTGCGATCGATAACACATCGGGCTTCTGGACCTTTCTCCCTTTTTCCAATGTACTGCCTTCTTCGGTGATGATCGCGGGCACTTACCAGGGTATCAATTTCTACAACTACGACAACAATACTTTTAGCAATAAAAATATTGTTGCTCATTTTGAGTCTGCAAGATTTGTCTGTATCGACAACAACGATATCTGGATATCTCACCCTTATAAAGGAGTTTACAGGGTGCGGCTAAACGGGAATACACCTGAAACAAAATACTATGCGCTGCGGCAGGGTATCCAGTCAACCAATGGCAATTATCTTTTCCGGATTAAGAACAGGATCATTCTCACGACGGAGAACGGCATTTTTGAATACGATGAACCCAACGATGGGTTTGAGCCTTCTGCATTCTACAACGATGTTTTCGGTAAAAAAAATATCCGCTATTTAAAAGAGGATGATTCCGGCAATATCTGGTTTGTGTTTGATAAGATACTGGGCGTAGTGGACATGTCGGCTGCCAAACCGCTGGTGATCTATTTCCCGGAACTTACCAATAAGTTTGTCAGCGGGTTTGAACATATTTACCCCGTCAATAAGAACAATATATTTATTGGCGGAGAGCGGGGCTTCTATCATATCAATTTTGAACAATATAAAACGATCAAGTATCCCCTGCTGGTGCAGATCACCGCGGTAAAAGCGATCAATAAGAAAGACAGTCTCTTGTTTGGCGGTTATACCAACGACGCCAACGAAGACAATACAGCCGTCCGGAAGAAAAGAACCGAAGTAAGCCATTCCTGGAACTCTTTTCATTTCGAATTCGCATCGCCTGTTTATGCACAGCAGGCGAATATCCAATACAGTTATTTGCTGGAAGGCTTTGATGAAAAATGGTCGGAATTTTCCAGCAAAACGGAAAAAGAGTACACCAATATCCCTGCCGGTAATTATTCATTCAAGGTCAAAGTGCGGAATAACCTGGGTAATGAATCCGAGCCGGTGAGCTACAGCTTTTCGGTATTACCACCCTGGTACCAGACTAACTGGGCTTATGCGTTGTACGTTTGTCTTTTCCTGGCGGCGGCATATAAGCTGTACCGGTATCAAAAAAATAAATTCAGGAACCAGCAGCAAACACACGAGGAAGAACAAAAACGATTGTTGTACCTGCACCAGCTCGAGATAGAAAAAACGGATAAAGAGATCGTCAAACTCAAAAATGAAAAACTGGAAGCAGAGATCCAGCATAAGAATACTGAACTGGCATCGGTAGCTATGCACCTGGTACAAAAAGGGGAAATGCTTGCCAAGATAAAAGAGCAGATAGAACACCTGAAAAATAAACCGGGTGATGTAAAAGATACCGATGATCTGAAAAAGATCGTCCGGGCGCTGAGTGAAGAAGAAAAGATCGACAAACAATGGGAGCAGTTCGCCAAGCATTTTGATAATGTACACAGTGATTTTCTTTCTACATTGAAGAATAAATACCCGGCATTAAGCGGGAATGAACTAAAACTGTCGGCTTATTTAAGAATGAACCTGAGCACCAAGGAAATGGCGCAGCTTATGAATATATCGATACGGGGTGTGGAGATCAGCCGTTACCGGTTGCGCAAAAAACTCGGCATCCCTACCGATGTAAATTTGTATGATTTTTTGACACAGGTATAACCGTTTATTTTAATTTTTCTTAATGGCCGACAGCAACTCCGCCAACGATTCCGGGAAGGGTATATGAAAGTGATTACCGGCTACTTCCCAATACAAAACTTACTAAAAATATAATCCAACTGGTCATCATTCGTGATCTCTCCCGTGATCTCACCTAAATAATGCAGGCAACGCCGGATATCCAGTGCCAGCAGGATTTCATGCAATAATTGTTTTTATGACAGAGTCGCTATCCCGATGCTTCGGGAAATGGTCACTAGTGATCAGTCAAACGCACACTCACTATCGGCAAACTCCCTAAGCATCGGGATACCGACTGCTAATAATGTATCAACACCATGCCCGGTCCGCCGGCAGCACCATTGACAAGACCCGGACTGAGTAATGAGTACCCTGCGCCACCACCCCCGCCGGGTTGCCTTCCTGGCTCAGGAAAAGCGTGCCGTATCCCCGTTCCGGCGGGTAATTGATTAAGGCGATATCCTGGCGTGCCCTGCGTGGCGGATGAATTGGCCCCATTGCCTCCATAACCTCCTTCTGTAGTTTCATAATTGGTGGTGCCGTTGCTGATAAATTTCATCGTCGCTATTTGGCCGGGCTCACCCATTTCGTACGTATAGTTCAGGAAGGCTCCTGCAACATCGGCACCGCCACCTGTACCAGCAGCAATCGAAGTAGCTGTGGTGCCCCCACGAAATCCTCCAAAAGCAAATACACCATTCGGTCCGACAAATACAGATGTTACCGTTCCATTTGCCGGCGTTGCTCCACCTGCGCCGCCAACCGGTATATCCATCGTTATAGTTTGACCCGGTATCACCGTATACAAAGCACGTGCATATCCTCCGCCGCCACCTCCGCAATACGAACTTCCGCCACCACCCGGCCCCCAGGCCTCGACCACAATTTGGGTTACGCCGTCAGGCACGATCCATGTCTGAGATCCCGTTGCTTTGAACAGGGCATAATTCTTATAATTACAAAGATCACCCCAGCTCAATGTGCCACTGCCGTTCTTCATCAATACCTGGTTGGCCGCACCATCTACACCATTGGCTTTGATAGTGCCGGTAATATTGATATTGCCATTTACATCCAGTTTTTCAAGAGGCGTGGTTGTGCCAACCCCAACGTTCTGACCCGATGCAACAAATGAACTGCATATAACAAGGATGGATAGACTGAATTTCATATTAGGTAACATTTGATGTTGATAGATTCAATAGCGGATTACAACAAGACCGGGGCCACCGTCGCTGCCGATGCCTGCAGTGCCGGCCACGATCATCGTTACCCCCGAGCCGCCACCACCACCCGGCCGCCCAGCTATCGAAGTATTGGATGCACGTATGATAGTAAATGGGTTGGCGGCTAACTGTAGCTGCATTTTTCCCGCACTGCCTGTATGCTGCGAGT